>JAENYQ010000101.1 GCA_016841675.1 Desulfotomaculum sp. | reverse complement strand
TCCCAGGCATAAAGTACCAATAATTTTCATTTCTGGTAAACCGATCACGCATGAATTCGTCATATGCGTATAGAAGACGAATTCAATAGTATCATAAAAAAATTATCATATACATATAATTTAGGTCCGAATTTGCATGTTATATAAGGAAGCCACAGGCATTGCTTGCGCAGCGCTGTGGCCTTTATTATGCAGTGCATGTTCCATACCGGGTCTTTGGGGTCGTCAACGCGCTGGCCAGGTAGCGATGCCGGCAGTTTTACTCCCGCCCATTCGCCTATCGCCCTGACGGGGCGGGATCCCCCTCGAGTTCCCCCTGCCAGGTGAGTGATGCCCCTCTTTACCTCTTTATGGGCCTCGCCGCTACCCATCAAGGACTATACACAATTTTTTATTTGCTTTTGGTTGTTGTGGTTGGAAAAAATCTTCTGGAGTCCGTTGCAGGTTCCTCCCTTGACAAGGGCACCGCTCTTGTTTGAATCAATTGATGGTTTTCTATTGATTTAATATCAATTGATGTTATAATTCTATGGTAAGGGGGGATAATGAAAATTGAATCCTAATAGTTTTGTAGCACCACTCGATGAGGTTAATAATTTTCTGACCAACTTAAAACAGATCCTAACATCTAACCAATACGATTTAGATATATTACCCAGGAAAAAAGGAGAAGACCCTCTTGACCCATGTACCACTGAAAACACTATGCAAGACTTGGGTTATGACACTGATGACGTTAAGAATGATCTTTTGTCGTTAACGGAAAAGGACTATATTGAAACCATTCTTGACGACAAGGATAGTAGTAGACCTCCATTCTGGGTTTTTGGTAAAACGGTTAAAAATAACAAAGATGTTTATATAAAGGTAAAAATTAGAAATAAATATACAGGAAAGTTATTCTGTGTGTCATTTCATTATCCTAAACATCCACTAAAAAGTAGTCCTTATATTTAATAATACTGGGTTTAAATTTAAAGAGGGAGGATTTAATATGAACGCGCTGAATTATCTTTTGATTAAAGAAGCGCAATATGATTGCCCATTTTGTGATGAAAACCATCTTATTCAAATACGCAAAAGAATGACTAAATCTCTTGTAAAGAATGAACCAGTGGAATATGAGCAAATTTATTATTATTGTGCTGTAGAAGATGAAGAGTTTATGCCTAGTAAAGTAATGGATAAGAATTTATTAAAGGCACGAAATGAATATCGAAAGAAAAAAGGTCTTTTATCCTCAGGTGGTATCAAGGAAATACGCATTAACTACTGTTTAACCCAAAAAGAGTTTTCAAACTTACTTGGTTGGGGAGACGTAACAATTCAACGTTATGAGAATAAACTTATTCAAGATGAAACTTATGATAACTTAATCAAAATGGTCGCTGAAAATCCTTCATTTGCACTTAAGTTACTAGATAAGCATAAGGAAATGTTTCAAGGAGATAGATATTTAGAAATCAGAGGTATAATTAAGTCTAAAATAAAAGAAAAAGGAAACTATTTTCTTAAGGTTCAACAGATTAGTAATTATTATATAGATTTTGAAGAAAAATCAGATCTAAATGGATATAAAATATTGGATATTGAAAAGATTAATAATGTCCTTAGTTATTTTGCTAAGTATATTAATCCTTATAAAGTTAAAATGATGAAATTATTGTGGTATACAGATGCGTTAAATTTTAAAAAGTTTGGGGTTTCCATGACCGGTTTAGTGTATCAGCATCTACCTATGGGTGCTGTCCCATTGGGATATAATGAAATATTATCATTGCCATCAATTAAAATAGAAGAAGAGTATATTAAAGATTATATTGGTTACAAAATTTACCCTAACAAAGAAGTTAATCTTTCATCTTTTTCACTAGAGGAGTTAAATATTTTGCAAAGCGTTGCAAATTTTTTTAAAAACAAAAACACAGAGGAAGTTGTGGAATATATGCATAATGAGGCTGCATATATAGAAACTAATTCCAATCAGATCATTCCTTACAGTCTAGCCCAGCAAGTTAAAGAATTTAAAATTTGAGTAAGTGTTTAATAATATCCCTTATATTTTTGAGTCATTTTTGTTTGTGGAAAGGGGCTTGATTTATTAAGTTTTTGTGGATTGTAAAATGCCTCTTTATTGGGGAGGGGGAATTTGTGTCTAATTTTACGTTTTGGTATCTATTTTTGGTCCTTTAACATCCTCGTTTGTTTATAAAGTGATTAAAAAGTATAGAGTAGAACCTTTATTTCCCCATAGCTAGTGGCTAACCCACCGCGGTTTCGTCCAATAGAATTATCCAAAGTCAGTCAGCTCTCGTGTCTCGGAGAGCTTTTTTTGTGTGACTGACTTCGGATAATTCTCTATTCATTACGTTTAGCATTTTTTATGTCACGCTGTAGTGATAATAAGGAAAATGTTAACTAAAGCAATCTTTTTTATTAAAAACTCTTTAATGATGACGGGGGATTACAGTCTTTTGTTCTAAGTAGTCGAAAATAAAATTTTCATATAACTCCAGCTTCTGCCTGTCCTTGTTGGGATACCTCTGTTATTAAGTTCATTGGCAATAGCTACGCTATGGTGTCACATTTTCCATATTGTTTAATATTTTTTTGATAAATAGTTTTAAATTTTGTTAACTTTGATGAGATAGGAATTACCCAATATAAATAAATGGATTTATCATAAATAGCATAAAAACAAGGGCGATCATGTGCGACACCTTGTACTATTTCTTTATTACTCATCAGATAGCTATCTGGAAAGTTAGTGAAGTAATCATCGTTTAAAAAATAGAATTTTTCCTCTTCTATTTTTTAACTCTTTCCCCCTACAAAATTAAAGCTCCATCCAATTGTGGATAGAGCTTTAAAACATCGAATTCTAACTCGTGCGGGAGGACTAACCAAACAAGAAGTCCGGTAGCTGCAGTTATTAACATTAAAAATAATAGCGCTGTGTCTATAAAGAAGTGTTTAGTTTGCATTTTCATTTATTTCACCCCAGTAAAATTTATGCCGGGGAGGTTAAAATATGAATCCATCAACAGTTCTTTGGTTAAGGAATTGGCAATGGTGCCCGTGGCATACAGGTGCATATGATAGTTACAAAGTGAAGGAAATTTTAGAGTAATAATTTGCCGCGGCATTATGTGCGTTCCAACGATTATGCGGCAACAGGAACCGTAGGAACGAAGAAGAGATACCGTTTCAAGATGGCCCAGAGGATCGAGCTCATCACAAGTATCGTTGTCGGGAATGCGGATATAGCGAATGGATTCCCGCATGGGTAATTGATGAGTTTGCCTGGGCTGAAGAGCCGGGTGTGATGCCTGAGGTCATCTGTCCAAAATGATGAAGATATGTCTTATACAGGAGAAACCGAGGATAGATATCAAATCCATCCTCGGTTAATTTTTTTGCATTTCTTCTTTTAATTACTTACGTTAATTTTAGTGATCATTCCTCCAGGGAAATGATCATTATTCACCAGGTGATGATATTCTCTGTCAAACAAATAATATTCACCCGAGGCATTCGGGGTAATTATTATGTCCATTCTTTGTCCCGAGCCCAGGGTAACGCTTGTTTTCTCATAGGTAGCATCCAATGATGGGGTTTTTAAGGGATAACTGTCCTCGGCAACTGCCAGGCCCACGAAGTTACCCAAATTAAGTGTATGGTTTTGTAACCCGGCGTTAACTATCCTTAATAATACCCGCTGTCCCACCCGGCAATTTATTTCGGAACCGTAGGGCTGACTTGAATTATTATCTTCATTAACTGTATCCGGGAAAGTACGGCCGTTTATTACCCAATTATCCGGTTTGAATTTAAGCATATCGTAATAAACATTAGGGGCAACATCATTATGCGTGGCACTGTCAATTTCACTTAAAACCAATATCTTTTCCACATCAAAACCCGAATTTGTATCGGCACCGTAAGCTGTACTATAGTTAGGGTGCTCCGGAATATTATAACCTACCGGCCTTATGATGATAATTCCATAAAGCCCCATCTGAATTTGTTTTTCCGGGTTAGTGCCACTCTCATACAAATAAATTCCGGGCTTTCTGGCTATAAAGCTATACTCAATTATCAGGTCTTGTTTTTCATCTAGATAATTGGTGAAGGATATCATTTTACCCGAAGAATATTGAGGTCGAACCGGTTCATAGATATAAGGCCCTCCGGGGATTTTCTTTACCAGTACATTTTCCTGCCCCGGAAATAGTATGGAGAACGGTTCTTCTACGGGTTTTAAAAAATTTCGCATCAACCAAATTATTAATCGATCGCCGACTGTTGCTTCTATAAAAGGACCGGGTAGCTGAGGATTATCCCTAAAGGCATCTGTAAAACCCCAAAAAGGGATATTCCCGCCAGACAGAGATAAAAACCCGGTACTTCCCTGCAAAATCCTGCCTATTATCGCCATGCCTCTCACTCCTTTTTCGAAGATACTACTCTAAAACTCCAATTACAGGGGAAAGTGACGGGTATATGGCTACCATAGTCATCATTCCACCCGGAAACTCACCCCAGTTAGTGATTTGTAGTTCTTCGTGGGAGTGCAGCATAAAGTAATATTCACCGAATTCATTATAGGAAACTACCCCTACTGGAATATCTCCTTTGACTCCGAGGTAGGGGCTCCCGCTCCACATGGTCCAACCGGCATCTCCAACGCCCATGTTCCGCAGGTTGGGTAAAATTGTAGGGATGGGGTTTTGGGGGGTGTAGCCTAAACCGTCCCACTGATAAATTTGGTCGTAAGTCTGGCCGGCTCCGACCAGGACCGTAAAACGTTTAAAAGATAAATCGACATTTTCGTTTCTTAGCAATCGTCCGTCTACCGCCACCACCCTGGTATGGGTACCGTGTGGATGAAGGGGGTGATTCTCGATACCGGCCCCGATGTAGCGCATTAAAATTTTTTCTCCGGGCTGCCCCATGACCATAGAGCCGTATGGCTGGTGGGGAAGATGGTCTAAACCGTCCATCAACATAGTATCAGGGGCACAGCGTCCGTTTAATGTCCAGTAGCGGGGTAAATATTTGCTGACCAGGTATGGCTTACCTTCCTCAGCCACCCGGTGCATGTCGGGGTCAATTTCTCCTGTGATCAGTAAATACTCCCGGTCAAATTCCGTATCCGTGCCGGCACCGTAGGCGGTTTTAAACTCCCGGGCATCCGGGTTGTAATCAGTAGGCCGCACCACCAACCCCCCATACAACCCCATAGGTACCTGCTTGTGTGGGTTGGTACCGCTTTCATAAATAAAGGTTCCGGGGAAGGATGGCGTAAAAGTATACGCTACCATACTTCCCGGTTCAGCATGGTTGACAAAGGACAACAGCTCACCGTCAGTATACTGCGGCTGTACCGGTTGCCCCCCTGCCGTTACTCCTGACTGGCCGGAAAAAGAAATGGAAACCGGTTCGGTCAATGTATTGTGTAGGTTAACAGTGATTGTTTCTCCCCCTCTGGCAACAATATGGGGTCCCGGTAACTGAGCAGGGCCGGTTTCACTCTTGGAAAAGCCCCAAAAATAAATACTGTTGCCGTCAGGGGTACTTAAATAGCCGTCCTTCGCCCAAAGGTCTATTACAAGCATTTAACTCTCTCCTTTGGTTTCACTCAAGTTTGGCCGCCGTCAGCAAAAAGATATTTAATAAAGTTTAAGGTTTTAGAGTCACCCTTATTTCCGTGACCATGCCGCCGAATTCCGTTCCCGCTATGGTATTTTTATTGAGGTTGCGGTTATAAAGGGGATATATTCCTGCACGCGGGGCGGTGAAGATGACATCCATCGTTTGGCCAGCGGCAATATATATAACATCTCTCCAATAGCTAATGTCCTCACCGTTATACCCGCGCAGCTGCTGGGCATCCAACCCCACAACCTTTAAAGGTATTCCGGGTATCTGCAGGCAGTGTTGCTGAAACCCAATATTCACGAACCGCAACAACACCTTTTCTCCTTGGTATGCCTCAACCAGCGCAGAAAAGGGCTGTTGGGGCATAGACTGGTCGTTAGCCGGTTTCACAGTATCAGGATAGCTTCGCCCATTTATCAACCAATATTCCGGGCTGTACTCCGTCCAGTCAAATTCCTGCACGTTGGCCACCAGATGATGGGGCCTGGGGTCCAATTCCGTGAGAAAGATAAGACCTTCCCGGTCATACGCGGTGTTCTCATCATTATAAGCAAACTTAAGTCCCAGTTCTTTTTCTAGTTTTGGTCGTACCGTTACAGGACCTACCATACCCATTTGAATGTGTTCAACAGGCTCAAAATGGCAGTGTTGGATATAGGTTCCCGGGTCCAGCGGTTGGTAATAGTACGTAAAATCCCTGCCTACCGGCACAGAAATGGATGCTTCAGGGACACCGTCCCATAAGGGGATTTGATTGGGGAAACCGTGCCAGTGGATGGTATGGGTGTCATCCAAATCCGCCCTGTTCGGGAAACCCAGGTTAGTAAGGGTTAAGTAAACCTCATCGCCTTCATACACTTCCAATAGTGGGGCCAGCAGAGTAGCTTTACCCCGGTACTGGAAAATTTGATTCTCAGGCACTCCGCTGATATCAACAAAGCCAAATATATAATGGTCGGTGCCGTCCGGCATGTTTACCCACCCGTCTGTAGCACCGAAACGCTTGATTATCATGGCCATATTCAATGCTCCTTTCCGGCACTAGGGAAGATTAACATATTCATATGCCCCAATATCATAGCCTGCGCCCTGTGGCCTGGTATGCCCGTCAAAGTCTGTTGTCGGGGCCTGGAACACTTCCTCTCCTCTGGTGATTTCATTGGTACCCCGGTCAATAACCGTAATAGAACCATTGGTAAGGTGATAATTACCGGTTAGTTCGGGAACAACGGTTACTAATTTAACCGATTTAAAATCAGGTTCCATGTTAAAAGCCACGGCCGTTAGCGCGGTGTTATATGCCCGCGCAAATACCGGGTCACCGTAAACATTAAGGCTGCCTCCGGCATACGGTTCCGACAGGCTGCAATACTGGGGACTTAACAGTGCCGGGGTGCCAAAAACCTCTAAATCCATAATGTTAACAGGCTGTGGGTCGCCGTCGGCCCCGATGCCGCTGATACCTCCCCGGCCCTCGTTAAGGGTTTGGTTAAAAGTACCTGCTCTATTATCCCAGAAAATGTTGTTAAACAAGACCGGGTCACTGAAATTGGGCGCGCCCGGTTGGGTACTGTCCAGGTAAGCCTGGAAGGTAGCGCTATTAGGCTCGCTTACCAACCCGGCGGCATGGGGTAGGCCGTCACTGTCCTCTGCCGTGGCGGTAGTAATGTTTTTGGCAATGGTATTGTTGACAATGACTACATTAGAGGCGTCATCCAGGGCTATACCGCCGCCCACATCGGTAGAAACATTGTTAACAATAACATTGTTATAAATATTGATCCGGTATTCCAGAGGCTGCAGCAGCCGAATGCCCCCGCCGTCGTCGTTGGCCAGATTACCTTGAATAAGGTTGTTATATATATCTACTTCCCCTGATCCAACCGTAAGCGTTTCCGGTGGGACAGGCTGTTCTCCGCCCACAAATACGCCGGCTCCCTCATCAAACGATGCGTTATACTGAATTCGATTGTGGTGAATTTTCCCGCCCGGGCTATAGCCAAAGTGAGATAAGCCTCCGCCATATTCAGCTGAATAATTACCGCAAATATCATTATTGGCAATCTCATAATTTTCGGCGCCGTTAAAAATGCCGATGCCGCCGGCCAGGCTGATGCCGCCGTTGTTGAGTACACGGTTGTGGCTGATTAGGACATTATCGTTGTAATTGTCTCCCACATAGGCTCTGCCAATATTAACAGCGCCGCCGAAACCGCCGCCGTTGCTTTGGATGATGTTATTACTGATGACCAGGTGGCTGCAGTGCGCGTTAACGTATATACCGCCGCCTTCTTCGCCTCTGGCACCCGTAATCTTAAAACCGTCCACCTGGGGTCTGAACGTGTCACTAAAAGCTCCCGCTTTGGCAACTATCGTCAAAACCTGCCCTCTGCTAATCTCTTTGACCTGGTCGGGCGGCACCAGTTCCGGCCCGTCAAAATCTATACCGGCCAGCTTATCAATCCACTGGTTGGTATAGGAAAGGAAGAAGCGGCCATCTATGACGGAACCGGCAATAGCGGTGCCGTCCGGCCGTATGCCCCCCGGCCCCAGGCCTTGAAGTTTAATGTTTTTGTATATTATAGGGCTTTCATAATAAGTTTCAGCCGACACAACAACAATTGTCCCGTCGGGTTCATTGTCGATGGCTTCCTGAATAGTAGTGTAATCAGCAGCACCGTCTTTTTGGACCCTCACTATATTGGGCTGGTACGTGTCCTGCCGGCTAAGATGGAAAGTGACACCCGCCGGGCTTGTATTTCCGGTGGCGTTCGTCACTAATAATTGTACAGGACCTGGACCGGCGGCACTAAAACTAAGGGGTACAAGAGCTTGAATCGACTGTTCGCTCCATTCCAGGATGCTGACTTCTTTTCCATCCAGTGTTACTTGGCCGGGCGCATTTCCAAAACCGGTGCCGACAATATTAACCGAACGGTCCTCGTTATTGGGGTGCATTACATTTGCCTCAACACGGCTTACCCAGAATATTTGAGGCGTACCTGCCAGGAGGCTGCATTGCGGAGGTTGTGAGAATTGCCCTCCGGGTGTTCCGGTAAATGCCGTAATCGGGAATATGGCCACATCGGCATAAGTCGTTTTCCCGGGCCATACGTCGAAGACCAGCTCTAAAGTCTGGTTCGGGTAAAGTCCACCTCGGCCACTGCCAAGCGTTCCAGCTCAAATACTTCGTTAAACGCATAATTGCCATGCATATCTGTTATAGTGCTGTACTGAATGCTGCCGTCCTTGAAACGAGTATTTACCGTGACATTCGGTATGCCGACCTCTCCGAAATCACGCACTCCGTTACCGTTCAAGTCGTTAAACACCGTACCCTTAATGTAGCCATACCATCTTGGAATACCGATATCGCCCATAATGACGGTTTCACCCGGCTGCACCTGTACCGTGCGGAAGGAAATAATGTAATCCAGCGGTTCGTCCCAAATAGCCATCTGATACAGACCCGGCGGGACGTTCTTAATGATGAAGTTGCCGTTACTGTCACCACGCCCGGTATAAACCTGCTGGTCATTGGCTCCGATGTCACAAAGGGAGATCCAGGGGCGATCCACCGGTCCCCCCAGGGTCAGCGGTTTAAAAGGCGGGATAAATTCAATAACAGTGCGCACCCGACCTGTAATTAGCCCGGTTTCCCAGGGGCTGGGCGGCCCAAACTCCATAGGTCTGACAAATCCAATCCATACCAGGGGCATCTGGAACCCTTCACGAGGGCTGTAGCCGTTGTTACCTTCCTCTATCCAGGCATCTATGGTATGGGTTCCTTCAATAGTAGTTGTTTGGATCCAGTCCGTGCCGTCCGGCGGGATGGCTTGCACCCCGTATTTGCCGGGGGGAAGGTTGTCGATCAGCGCGTCCCCGTTACTGTCAGTGAGTATTTTCCCTCCGGTACCCGGGATAGGAATGGGATTACCGACCTCCAGAATCAAATTTCCGAACTCATCCCGCTCATACTCTGTGCCCAGCGGGTTCCCGAAATAGTCTACGGTTACCTCGCCAACCGCATCCCCTATAATAATGCTGAAACCCACCATTCCGCTCTCCAGCGGGATATCGTCTTCGCCGTTGACCGGGTTGTTATCATGAAAGACATGCACCCTTATTTTGGACAGAGGTAAAGGATTAGGATACAGTGCAACTTCCAGTGTTTTATTCGCACCGTCCATAGTTACCCAATTGCCGCCCATTTTGTAGCGGGGGGATAATACCGCAACCAAGTAACTGCCATTTGGTAGTGCTACCATCGGCGTTGAGGTTTCCGAAGATTCTCCCGTGGCAATTACCGGGCTATGGCTGGCCCCGGGTTTTAATGAAGGGAATAAATTTGAGTCCCGCTCATCCACCGGTAGATCGACTTGTGGGTCTCCTACATTATTTTCGTTAACAATGAATTTAAATGACGAAATTAATGCCCCGTTAATAACATCTTTGGCTACAACGGTTAAGTCTGCGTTATTTCTTGTTTTGTCATGGGTGGTTCCCTTAAATGCAGGCTCCTCCATTGAATTTTTTTTCATTTAATAACCTCCTCGAGCCTGGTTTCCGCAGCCATTAACTGATACTATGTTGGTTATTGTTTTTGCTATATCTTTACCATTCTTTTCAAATAATGGACCCAAGCTGTTCCATATTATGACAAAACTTTAAAGATTGTTAATAGTTCATTTAAAAAAGTCGATTTCATCTGTTGCGTAGTATAATAAGCATACAATAATGATATAACATTACACTGTTGAGGTGAGCGGGATAATGAATATCAAGCCGTCCGCGGCGATCCGTAAAAACTATAATGAAATTTCCGAGCTTTGCAAGCGGTCTGGAGAACCGGTGTTCCTGACTAAAAATGGTGAGGGCGATCTGGTGGTGATGGATATTG
Source organism: Desulfotomaculum sp. (assembly GCA_016841675.1). Taxonomy (GTDB): domain Bacteria; phylum Bacillota; class Desulfotomaculia; order Desulfotomaculales; family Desulfallaceae; genus BRH-c8a. Next base: position 385 of record JAENYQ010000101.1, on the reverse strand, counting down.
AAACGTTTGCAAGGCGAGAAAGCATGCTGCGCCTACGGGAGAATTTAATTGCCGCCGAGGAAGCCCGGTTGAACTGCAAAAGTGGGTTATCCCGTTGACAAGGCTGGTACAGTGATTGAACCATTAAAAGTACATGAAGCATTTAATAGGGTTGAAGATGAAAATTACGCTTTCAGGGCATACTTAAAAAATCATGCAAATGAGGATGAATTGGATAAGCAGTTTTTAAAGTTACACAATGAATTGTTTTTAAACTATGATTGCAGTAAATGCAGGAATTGCTGTAAAGAGTATTCAGCAACCTTTGAGGAACATGAATTAGAGCCGGTTGCATGCGTGATCGGTTTACCAGAAATGAAAATTATTGGTACTTTATGCCTGGGAA
>JAENYQ010000100.1 GCA_016841675.1 Desulfotomaculum sp. | reverse complement strand
CCTAACCAAAATATACATTTTTTTGTACAGGCACACGTTAACCAGCCCGGACATAGGATATAGAATCGGTTGCTTTATTAGTGTTCGACATTTAGTTGATTTTTAAACAATTGTACATAATTCGCCTTTGAGAATTATATCGAATTATGTCTTAAGAATAGAATTCTTTTCCATCATGCCGCCGTTGGCGTCGCTGGGCCCTGGGAACCGGGGCCGCGGCTGCGGTTGCGGTTGCGGCCTCTGCACGCGCTAAAGCGCGCACCCTTCCGCCAGGTTGCGGAAGTTTATTGAACATAAGACCCTCTCCCATAACAAAAAGTAAACTCAGCAATTGAATTGTCTTTACGCTTATCAACCCCACCACCAGAGCAACCCATATCTATTCGTAGTCTTTCCTCAGGCATTCATAGCATCACAAATCTTTGTTAAACCGTCTTTTTTCCGGCGCACTTTCCCAGCGTCGAAACATCTGATGTTCAATATTAAATTGATCCAATATTTTACCGACAGTTTGATTGATTATATCATCAATGCTGGTTGGCTGGTGGTAAAAAGCCGGCATGGGCGGCAGAATGATCCCACCGACCTCGGACAATGCAACCATCATCCTGAGATGGCCTAGATGCAGGGGGGTTTCACGGACCATCAGAACTAACTTTCTTTTTTCTTTAAGGGACACGTCGGCGGCCCGTACCAGTAGATTATCGTCATATGAATGCGCTATCCCGGAAAGGCTTTTAATTGAGCAAGGCGCTATGATCATTCCATGATGTTTAAATGAACCGCTAATGAACCGCTGGCTACCGACGCCCCTACATCTGCGTTATCATAAACGAAATCTGCCAGTGACTCCACCTCGGGCAACTTGTACTTTGTCTCAAGACTAATTGTTTTTTGGGCGCTTTTGCTGATGACCAGGTGCGTTTCAACTTGGCATCGTCGCAGTGTTTCCAGGAGTCTGATGCCATATACAGCACCGCTTGCACCCGATATACCAATGACCAGCTTCATGATTAAACCCCCGAACGACAAACATTTTTCGCCGTTACCTTTCCATTGATTTCAAATCAGATTTCCGCCACCATATCCCGTCTGGCCAGAAAAGTCTTCACATTCAGTTCTTTGAACTCCGCCGGAACGGGGTCCTGTACGGCTTGCAACCAGATTTCCGCCGGCTCTTCCAGGTGGGTGGAAAGCACGCCCAGCAGCACCACCCCGCCTAAGGCCGGGTTGCCGAGTTCATCCGCTTTGGCCGCGCCCTCGACCCAGATTACTCTGCCGCCAGCTGTGGTAAGGATCGACTCGATTTTCTAACAGTGGTAGGCACACCCAAACCTCTAGATAACATATATTTTATTTTTAACTTAATTGCGTGAAACTTTAAACAATTTTGTTCCCACCAATTCATGTAGGATGAATTAATCTGCTCGTTGGGCGGGGATCTTGCCCGCGGCGTATTAACTCGCCCTTTACGCACGAAAAGCTCTAGGGCTACCAGGACTATTTTCTCCGTGTCTCTTAACCATCAGCTCTTTGCACTAAAAACATCCTAAACATACCGTACGGTTAGTTAGATATTAAATTATCACCTATAGGCATGTCAAGTTTTTTATCTATAAATTAAGAATTAATTGTATAATATCAATAACTTATATCTTATGCTCGACATTCTTAGTAATAATGTGGGGATTTTAACTTTAACCGACCGGCCATTATTAAACCTGTTTATTGTTTTATCCTCATACAGATCATCAACGAGAGTTGCCTTGCGCCAAGCTCGTCCAACAGGCAACCGTGGCGCTTTATTATCGTAACAAATAGGGAGGTCATCAAAAGGTGTAAAATAAACCATCGGCCAAACTTAATTAGAAGGAAGATGAGATACATGAAGTCTGACTCGGAATTGAACTTGGAAAGCAGAACGTACGCAAGCAGCCAAGCAACGCCGAACGGAGACTGCATCGATGTGCACCATCATATATTGCCGCCCGAGTATATTAATGCGCTCGCTGGTCTGGGCATCACCAGGAGCATAGGGGTCTCCTTCCCGACATGGTCGGTACAGGATGACTTGGAACTAATTGTCATCGTCGGCACGGATTATCCTTTCGCCGGGAGCGCGGTGCCAACACAGTGTCTTAAGGCAGTCCGTACAAGTGAAGGGATAAGCAACTAGGAAAGGAAAGCCATTCTGGAAAAGAATGCCCTAGCGCTTTTTCCTGGACTTGGCAAGAATAGAGGCTGATGATCAATTGATTCTTGCCGTCTGGAGCCAATTTTGGAGGGGATAGACCTTGTCCGACCTTCTTCTCGTAAACGCAAACGTTATTACCATGCATCCGGCCTTCCCAAGAGCCAGGATTATCCGCATCAAAAATGGAGAAATCGCTTCGGTATCAGCGGACGACACCCCCTCCCTCCGCAAATGCACAAGCTCGCAGAAAACGTTGATCGACTGTCAGGGAAAAACAGTGGTGCCGGGTTTCATCGATGCTCATTGTCATCTCGTTTCCTATGCCAATAGTTTTGTAACCCTTGATGTGGGGCCGCGCAATGTGTCTTCCATCTCCGACATGAAAAATATAGTAAGCAAGGCCGCCCGGGAGCTTCCACCGGGAACGTGGATCAAGGGCCGCGGATACGATGAATTCTATCTGGCCGAAAAAAGGCATCCTACCCGTTGGGATCTTGATTCCGCATCGCCGGCCCATCCGGTTAGGATAACTCACCGCTCGGGGCATGCCCAGCTGTTGAACAGCCTGGCCCTTGAACGGGTTGGCATTTGGACGGAAAGCGGTGATCCCCCGGGCGGTCTGATCGACAGGAATATCACCACCGGCGAACCTACAGGACTACTTTATGGAATGGACGAGACCATTGCAAGGTTCGTTTCGGCCACGCAGAACAATCAGGCCCAAGAGGGGATTCGACTCGCCGGTCGTGCATTAAGCGCCCAAGGTATTACGTCAATTCATGATGTCTCTTCCAGAAACGATCCAGACCGTCTGGATCTCTTCCGGGCGTGGCAACAGCAAGGCCACCTTTCACAGAGGGTAAGCATGGTTCTCGGCTGGGAAGCATTTCAAAAAGTTCAAGAGCGCGAAGGCGCCAACTTAGGTGATGACCCTGTCCGTATCCAGGGAGTAAAAATTATCATCCATGAAGTAACTGGTCAACTGAGTCCGAGTCAGTCCGAGCTAAACGAAATGGTCCTGCAGATACATCAGACAGGATATCAGGCAGTCATCCACGCCATTGAGGAGAAGCATGTTATCGCCGCCTGCACTGCCATTGAACAAGCCCTGAAAGTATCCCCGGCAGCCGGTCATAGACATCGTATTGAACACTGCTCCGTCTGTCCCCCGGCACTGGCCAAGCGGCTCGCTTCCGCCGGCATAATGGTGGTGACACAACCCGCATTTGTTTACTACAACGGAGAGCGCTATCTCAGGACAGTGCCGAAAGGTGATTTAAAGCACCTGTATTCTGTGGCCACCCTTATGAGGCACGGGGTCAGGGTAGCCGGCAGTTCTGATTTCCCCGTTGTCCCTCCAAACCCGCTAATTGGAATGTACGGTGCCGTTACCCGGAGAGCCGAAAACGACGAGCATATTCTTCCTGAGGAAAGAATCACACCCCGCCAGGCTTTGAGCCTGTTTACGGTTAATGCTGCAAAGGCCACCAATACCGAGGCAAGCAGGGGGTCGATTCAGCCGGGCAAGCTCGCTGACCTGGCAATATTGAGCGGCGATCCGACCAGTCTTTCCGCAGAAGCAATCAAGGATATCCGGGTGGATATGACGATGATCAATGGACAGGTAATCTGGGAAAGAAGATGAGCAAGGAGACTATTAAATAAGTAAGTCTATGCCGTTGCGCACACCGTCAGAAGATGAAAGTAGAATGTGCGGGGCGCTCCCGGATATCACCGGAGCGCCCCGCCAAACTAACTAACGCTAACCGCCAGGGCTCCCTTTGCCGGTTTTATCCCGGTAGTCAAGAGCTCCGCAAAGCATACCTACGCTTAATGACGGCACAATTAGTTGGTACCAGACCTTGTAAAATAAACGAGATGTGTATATACTAAAAACAAATAAATATATATACATTAGGTGATAAAATGGAAAAAACAAAATTAACACCCATTAGATTCCCTGCTGACCTTTTAAACGAGCTAGATAAATATGTTACTGAAGGTAACAGGAGTAAATTTATAATTGATGCCACGCGAAAAGAACTACATAGGACAAAACAAAGAAAGGCTATTCAAAAAGCATCAGGTATACTTAATCAAAAGGATTATCCCGAATTAAAAACATCTGAGGATACTTCAAGATGGGTAAGAAATTTACGAGAGGAATCTGAAGCTAGAAGGAGAGAACTTGTTGAATAACGGTTTTCTTTTGGATACTACCATACTCATAGACTTGTTCCGAGGTCGTCAGGAAGCCATTTATTTTCTTAATAAATTATCTCTGGAAGGTTTTCTTTACACTTGCCCTATTATAGTTGCAGAAATTTTTTCAGGTGTCCGTCCTGAAGAATTATCTAAAGTTGAAGAGTTTTTTGAAGCCATGAATTTCTGCCCTATCGATTACAAAACAGCAAGGAGGGCAGGTCTATACAGGCGTGATTTTCAGAAAAAAGGAATTTCCCTCAGCATATCCGATACACTTATTGCCGCAACTGCTGTTGACCATTCCCTTACCTTGGTTACTAAGAATATACGCCATTTTCCCTTTAAAGAATTAGACATCATTGAACATATTTAGTCACCTAGATTCCAGGTGACGATTAATACGGTCACTACTATTACCCGATTTCCGGAAGAACTGGAAACATCGTTGGAGATATTCAACAATACCATTGCACAAAAAGATAGTATACTTTATGAAGTGCTCAATGAACAGCATACTATTGAGTTCACTGTTTAATATTTTTGAACAAGCCTTATGGTTAACCTACAAGATTGTCACAGGACGGTACTGCCCGATAACCTGTCATAAAACTAAAACTAAAACCACTATGAGGTGACATAGTAACCATGAGTAGCAATAAATTTCCCCTCTATGCTTACGGCCCAGAAGGATACATCGGTACCTGAACAGTTTAAGGAAATCAAAGCTTACGCTGCAAGGGAAAACATTACTATACTGCGTGACTTTGCTGACCGAGAACGTTCTGCGTACCAGGATGATGTAAAAAGAGAAGAATTTGAAGGTAGTTCTACGCAATTACCCCTTGCTCCCTGTAATGGATGAACTCCTCTTCAGTCAGACCAAGCAGTTCTTTAAACACATATCGATTGTCCTCACCCAGCTGCGGCGCCGCCTTCCAGTTGACTGGTTCATCCGCTCCGAATCGGATTGGTGATCTGTCATTAAGGGTGCGGCCCAGGACCGGGTGTTTAAGGGGCACGAAAAACTGCCTCGCCAACAGATGCGGGTCTTGGGCCAGATCCTCTGCATTCTGCACAACACCGGCCGGAACGCCCGCCTCCTGAAGAATGGCAACGGCCTGCTCCGCGGTTCGCTCAGCTGTCCACCGTTTAATCAGCCCGTCAAGCTGCTCTTCGTTCGACCTTCGTCCGGACAGGGTCCGAAAACGGTCATCGCTCTGCAAGTCAGCGCGATCCAACACTCTGCAAAGTGCCTGCCATTCATCTTCCGTGGCAGCGGAGACAACACACCAACGGTCCGTTCCCCGGCACGGGTAGCAGCCGCAGGGGCAAGCATCAATATGATCCGAATGATTGCCTTGGGGGCGGGCCGGCGTTTTGTTCAGTGACACGCCCATAATGGCCGGCCCCATGAGCGTGCAGAGCGCCTCGTACCCCGAGAGGTCGACGTATTGGCCCCGGTCTGTCCTGAACCGGTTTTCCAGGGCCGCCAGAACCGCCAGGGCTCCGTAAAGTCCGATCACATGGTCTCCGTAGGCATGGCCTAAGCCGAGAGGCTGCTTATCGTCAAAGGAACACAGAAGCGCGGGCCCCCCCTATCAAAAGTCTCCTGGGTGATGCCGCCAAGCTCGAGGTTCCAGTCGACCTTTTCCTTTATCCTCGCCACTTCGTTTTGTTCTTCAAGCTCCTTGATCCATTCTCTTAAATCCTTGATTGCCATAGTTTCATCTCCTTTTTATCATTGCATATATTTTCATTTCTGGGGATAGAACTTATTATTGAGGCTTCGTCCTTCCCTTATCGCTTGCCAAGCCGTAAATGAAAATTTCTCGGAAGGTTCTCACATATTGCTTGGCATCGATCAGACTCCTGTTAAGGACCCATTGATGCAGCATTCCGTCATGCAAAGCCATGAAGGTCAAAGCGGCCAGATCCGGGTCTGTTTTTTTGTCCACTAAGCCCTGAATAATCCCCTGGCGTATGATTCCACTGATAAATCTCTGGTAGTCGCGGTAGACGGCTTTGAGCATCGGCTCGAAATCAATATCCGCCTTCAGCTCTGTAGTGAGGAATGTCAAAAATACGCATAGATTTTCGTGCTCGGATGCGAATTTGGCACTAAAGCTGATGCACCGGTTTAGCTTGTCAAGTGCATTACCTTCACTATCATTTGCAAAATGAATTATCTCATCGATGAATCTAGCTTTGTATTGCTCTATAATCAACAGCAAGATTTCCCCCTTGCTCTTGAAGTGGGCATACAAGGAGCCCTTGCTCAGTCCAACATTGTTCATGATGTCTGTAATGGATGTACCATGATACCCTTTACGCACGAAAAGCTCTAGGGCTACCAGAACTATTTTTCTCTTCGTCTCTTCACCATCTGCTCTTTTCATTGCAACCTCTCTAAATATACGTTCATGATGTTAGTAATGGATGTGCCGTAATACCCTTTACGCACGAAAGGCTCCAGGGCTGTCAGGACTATTTTCCCGTGTCTTTTCAGGACTACGAGCTTGCAGGCAAAATCCACACCCGGGCAGACGCCGAAGAAAAGTCAAGGGCAGAGCCAAGGTATATCCGCGGCGTGCCGGCCTGATTCAATAAATAGCCGGCATGCTGCCTTATTTCAATGTGATTTGTATCTCTTTCCCAAGGGATCGGGCAACTTTAGTCAGAAAGTCAAGGGATGGATTATACGTTCCACTTTCCAGACGGCTGATATTAGATTTCTGAGTTCCAACCCGGAGTGCCAATTCTTCCTGGGTAATGTTTTGGCTTGTTCTTGCTTCTATAATTTGGGAAATCACATTATAACGGGGTTTTAGCTTTTCGTACTCCGCTTTGAATTCTTCGTCTTTCAGTAAAAGCTCCTTTACTTCGGAAAACTTTGCTCCTGCTTTATTCATCCTTACACCTTCTTTCATAATCTTCTTTATAACGCAGTGCCCTTTCAAGCTCTCTCTGTGGCGTCTTTTCGGTTTTCTTGGTAAAACCATGAAGCAGAACAAAGGTTTTTTCATGGTATGTGAAATAAAATATTCTGCTGATGTCTGATGCGAATTTAACTCTCATTTCAAAAATTCCCTTATACCGTGTACCCTTTATCGGCTTTACATAGGGTTCCCTTAGTTGGGGACCATGTTTTTCAAGCAGTTCTACTTCACTAAAGGCTTTCGCCCGCATTTTTGCATCTAGCGAAAGCAAATAATCAAGGACAGGAATATCTCCATTTTCTTTTTTGTAGTATTCAACTTGCCACTCCATGATACACCTTCAATCTTAGTATATTCCCTGTCTCATTTTTAAGTTATCATATATGATAATAAGAGTCAAGCGGTCTGTCTCTTGTCTCCTGATGATGGCAAATGGAAAGAATAGTTAGAAAGCCGACCGGCCATGTAGGCGGAATAGGTTGACACCTTATGAGGATTGTATTTAGCTTAGGGGTCTGATCAAGATACTTATTGAAGGAATCAGTAGGAGTAGGAAATGGTCAGCCTTGAATTTCAAAGCTGCATTCCATTCGCCTATAGATGTGTAAGGGATTTGCTGTCCCCGTGATACTGCATGATTTCGTACTGCTCGAACGCTGTGCCAAGGAACGCCTCATGAGGTGTAAAAGAAACAGATTTAATAATGACCGGTCGGTTGGATTAGAAAACCCCATATTATTACACCCGGTTAGGTTGCCATATGTTTCCTCCCGTATTCCAAAGGGGATACGTAAGTATGTGCCAAAGAAGGATTCGCCACGGCGTTGTCATAGCAGTTCCCCTTGCCGCTCATACTCCCGGAGGTTCCACTTCTGGTGTACCGACGGCGACAATGCCGAACATACCTACGAAAGTCGCTCATCACCGCTTGCAAAGCCCATCCAGGGGTGGGGTCACCGGCACTGATCATCACCGTGACCTCTGGAGGAACACCCTGAGGGTGGAAAGAATTTATTTCATAACTCTCTTCTTTGTTATTACATTTAAGGTTATAAATGGTCTTAATTAAAAGATATCAGCTAGCTTTAAGAATGTTTCGTTTTGTCTGCATCTTTATCTGCATGCACTTCTGCATAGGTGCGGAAACCTAGGAAAATTAAGGTTTGCTAAGGGAACTATTTGCCCAGCCCCTTATAAATATTAGAAACCTGTAACCCTTATATTTCAAAGGCTTACAGGTTTCTAAATAAAAATAATTGGTCGGAGCGACACGACTCGAACGTGCGACCTCTACCACCCCAAGGTAGCGCTTTAGTCAAACTGATTTACGCCCCAATTAGTTGCTGTTTAACAGTTGCAATAACGTTTATATGATTTTGCTATGTTAAAGTCTATGATTTTGCTTTGTTAAAGTCAATGTATTAATGGCATGTATATTATGGGGTCTCTGTAAAATTAACATCAGGAACATTTTTTTGTACAGGCACACGTTAACCAGCCCGGGCATAGGATATAGAATCGGTTGCTTTATTAGGTTGTTCGACATTTATCTTAAGAGGGGGAATGTGTATTGCCCGGATTCTTGACCCTGGCTGTCGCGTCTGTCATTCAGGGGTTAATGCTGCTGGTTTCATATGTGGCGCAAAACAGTTTTCCCAAACCCCTATCCGAGGAAGAGGAGCAGCGCTACCTGCAAGACCTGGCGCAGGGCGATGAAAAGGCCAGAGACGTTCTGATCGAAAGGAACCTTAGGTTGGTCGCCCACATCATTAAGAAATTCGAGGGCAGCGGAGATGATTTCGATGATTTAATCTCCATTGGTACCATTGGTTTAATCAAGGCGGTCAATACTTTTAACGGGAATAAGTCTTCCCGTCTGGCCACTTATGCCTCCAAGTGCATAGAAAACGAGATACTTATGTATATGCGTTCCAAGAAGAAAATGCGCTCGGAAATGTCGTTATACGAACCAATCGGCACCGATAAGGAAGGCAATGAGATTCATTTCATGGATGTACTAAGCACCGATGCAGAGGCTGTGGTTGAATTGGTAGCCAAGAATCTGGATTGCGAGCAGTTGTGGCGTAAATTGAAACATCTTACTCCGCAGGAGAGGAATGTTCTGATACTGCGTTACGGGCTTCGTGGCAGAAAGCGCCGGACACAGAAAGAAATTGCTAAAAATATGGGTATTTCCCGTTCGTACGTGAGCAGAATTGAAAAAAGAGCCATTGATCGCCTGTCAGAGCAATTCCTGGCGGAGGCTTAACAGATGATTACGATAATTTGCAGCATATTGATGATTAAAATGCTATTAACCAAGTTGCGGAAGCTGTCCGGTATCCGCAAATGTTTAGCCCGGCCGTTTTAGGCCGGGCTAAACATTTGCGGGACCGCACAGATTTACTTCAGCTGTTTTTAATTTAACCCAGGATAGCCTTGATGTCTTCTTCCGGGGTGGTGATAAGCTGCAGATTATAGTTCTCCTGAATCACTGTCAGCACGTTGGGGGTTAGGAACGCCGGGGCCGTGGGGCCGATGCGGATGTTCTTGATACCCAGATGCAGCAAGGTGAACAGAATGGCTACCGCTTTTTGTTCGAACCACGACAGCACCAGGCTGAGCGGGAGTTCGTTTACGCTGCAATTAAAGACTTTGGATAGAGCTACGGCCACTTGGATGGCTGAGTAGGCGTTATTGCATTGCCCCATATCTAAGAGGCGCGGGATACCGTCGATATCGCCCAGGTCCAGGTCGTTAAAACGGTACTTGCCGCAGCCCAGGGTAATGACCACGCAGTCCTTGGGCACTTGTTTTACGAAGTCGGTGAAGTAACTGCGGGAAGACCGGGAGCCTTCACAGCCGCCCACCAGGAAGAAGTGGCGAATTTTACCGGTTTTTACCGCTTCGACAATTTTATCGGCGATGGAGAGCACGAAATTGTGATGGAAACCAGTGGTCAGTGTGCCGCCTTGTTTCTCCGGCGCGGACGGTAGCGACTTAGCCTTTTCAATCACTGCACTGAAATCACGGTTGGCGATGTGCGTTACGCCGGGCAGACGAGCTATACCGCAGGTGAACATACGGTCTTTATAGGATTCCTTTGGTATCAGCACACAGTTGGTAGTGCCTAAGATGGCACCGGGAAACTCGTCAAATTCTTGCTTCTGGTTCTGCCACGCTGAACCATAGTTTCCCACCAGGTTGGGGAACTTATTAAGTAGCGGATATGCATGGGCCGGCAGCATTTCCCCGTGGGTGTACACGTTTACTCCGGCGGCCTGGGCTTGCTTCAGGAGCTCGTGCAGATCCAGCAAGTCGTGACCGGTAATCAGGATGGCCGGGCCGGGTTTTAAGCCGGTGGACACCTGGGTGGGTACCGGAGAACCGAACCGGTCAACGTTGGCCTTATCGAGCAGTTCCATAGCCCGGTAATTCATTGCACCACATTGGAGTACTTTTTCCACATGGTTGCCCAAGTCGAAATTAACGTTGGTCAGGGTTGAAAACAGCGCGTCATGCATAAAAGCATCTACCTGCTCATCACGCTCGCCCAGTTCTCTGGCGTGGAAAGCGTAAGCGGCTACACCTTTCAGACCGATAATTAGCGCGTCCTGCAGACTGGCAATATCCTCGTTCTTGCCGCAAACTCCCACTTTGGTGCAGCCGGTGCCGCCAGCTGTCTGTTCACATTGGTAACAAAACATTATTCATTTCCTCCTCGTATAAAATTAACTTAGCTCCAATTTAAGAGTCTCAGGCCCTGTAATT
>JAENYQ010000099.1 GCA_016841675.1 Desulfotomaculum sp. | reverse complement strand
AAATAGTCATTGTTATGAATACAGCCAGCAAGTTGTATTCGTTTATCGTGGTGCGGGTACGCGTAATAATTCTGAACGAAGTGAAGAATCTAAAGATCAGATCCTTCGCTACGCTCAGGATGACGGTTTCCCTCTTTATGTCACAATTGCATGAAAAAGGCTATATTTTAATCTTCGCCTTCTGATTTCCAACTCCTAACTCCTGACTGATGAATCCTGTCTCCTGTATTTAACCCTGAATCCTGACTCCTGACTCCTGAATCCTGTACTTAATCCTGTCCCCTCGCTTTTACGGGTACAGCCCGGGCCTGTCAAGGCCGGTGCTTTCGGGCAGCCCGAACATTAGGTTCATGTTCTGTACGGCCTGGCCGGCTGCTCCTTTGACCAGGTTATCGATGGCGGCAATAACCACTACCCGACCGGTGCGCGGGTCCACTACCGGCGCCACATCGCAGTGGTTGGAACCGGTAACCGCTTTGGTCTGGGGCAGTACGGCCGGAGGCAGCAGGCGCACGAAAAATTCACTGCGGTAAAAGTCTTCGTATATAGAACGGACCTGCTCCGTGGTCATGGGCCTGGTCAATTTGGCATAGACCGTGCTTAATATACCCCTGTTCATGGGCGTTAAATGCGGGGTGAATGAAATAACCATGTCCTGACCGGCCAGCCTGCCCAGTTCCTGCTCAATTTCCGGGGTGTGCCTGTGCGCCCCTACGTTGTAGGCGCGGAAGTTTTCGTTTACTTCGTTAAAGTGGGTGCCCAGGGAAAGGCCGCGTCCGGCACCCGAAACCCCGGACTTGCTATCGGCCACTACGGTATCGGTGTCCACCAGGCCGCTTTTTAACAGGGGCGCCAGCCCCAGGATGACGCTGGTGGGGTAACAGCCTGGATTACCTACCAGGGAAGCGGATTTAATTTGCTCCCGGTGCAGTTCGGGCAGGCCGTAAACCGCTTGTGCCAGCAGATCGGGCGCCTCGTGCTTCAATTTGTACCACTCTGCATAAACCTCGGGGCACTGGAAGCGAAAATCGGCCCCCAGATCGATAAACTTTTTGCCGGCGTCCAGCACTGCCCGAGCCACGGGAACGGCGTGCCCGTGCGGGAGTGCGGTAAACACTACATCGCATTCTTTGGCCAGGGCCGGCTCATCCAGTTCCCGGCAGAGCTGCGGCACGTGTTGATACAGATGCGGGTAAACCTCGGCAAAGGACTGGCCCACGTAACTTTTGGAAACCAGGGCCGTCAATTCGACCCCCGGGTGCGCCGACAAGATGCGCACCAGTTCCGCCCCGGCGTATCCGGTGGCCCCGATGATGCCTACTTTAATTTTCATAACCAATTATCCCCTCCAAAAAACAATAAAATAATTATACATATGGTTGCATAAAAATACAATACCGATTTGGCACACATTTCTCCCTTTTTTTCATAAATTACCTGTAACAATATTTTCCCTAGGAGGTGGGTTAAAGTAATGCCCAACAATCAAGATTTGTACCAGAATCCCCTGGTTGCCTTCATGCTGTTAATGATCGCCAGCACCCCCGATCCCTCGGGCCGGCTGAACGAGCTGGGCCGGGCGATTACGTCGATGCAGGATGCGGTCAAGAGCATCAATACCGGGATGGAAGTGTTTCATAACCAGGTCATCCCAATGTTCCGGCAGGGACCGGACGGCGGACAGAAGTAATCGGCGTTCGAGCCTAATCTATTCTGTAGGGGGCGGACGACCCGGTCCGCCCGTTTAGCCGCGTTTTCGCACCGCCCAGTTTCATTGGGTGCATGGGCGGAACGATGGAAAAACCCCGTTATAGGGGTTTTGTTTTTTGTGTATATTAATGATTTCTACTTATATTGCCGTTTCCCTGCCCATAATGGCGGCCGCAGCAACAGGCATGATATGATATTATATATCCAGCGATAAGATAATTCAAATTCAGGGGCATCATCTGAATGCAACTTAAAACCGGACCAGAAAGGAGCGGTCACGATGAGCAATAGCAATGCCAAAGGCAACCAACCGGTAGTGCTAGCCAGCTTCCTGGACCCTAACGAGGCCCATATTTTTCGGGGCTTGTTGGAAAACGAGGGCATTGAAGCGTTTGTGTATCACGAGCGATCGGCTACCATAATGCCCATTACCGTTAGCGGCGTCCAGGTGGCGGTACGGGAAAAAGACCTGGAGCTAGCCAGGTCTTTGTTGGAAGAAATCCGGTCGGGATGAACCAAGTGGGAACAATTTCAGGCTTGAATAATACATAATTAATGCCACCAACCGTCAGCCAAATTAAATTGCAACACCTGGCACCAAGGTTTACCTGGCGGTATAGTTTCGGGTCGGGAGACCGCGCCTGGCTTTTAGTCTTACCTTGGGCGCGTTGCCGTGTATCTTGGTAATCACCGCTCCGTTGTTCCGGGTGATAAAGGTTGTATCTGCCTGGGGCACTGATTGGCAGGCTATGTATCCCGCCTGCCGGGCAGCTTGGAATATTTTGGCGGCTTTTTCATTACGGATGATGGTGGTGGTATAGAAATTGCCCCGGCTGAGCTCTTCCGGGGAGGCCAACGGGTGCCCCCAGCTGTCGCCCATGGAGAGATCCGCCAGTTCAGCGGTGGCGTCAAGGCAGTCCTCGCACCCGGCGGGTTTAAAGGGGCCGGTTAAGCGCCCGGCAATGTTTAAGGACAGCCAGGGTTCCCCGACAACTCGATTGTCCTTGGTGGTAACCTGGAATTGGTCCGGCCAGGGCTTGGCCCGGTAAGTGAAGTCTTTCACCTCGTCCAGCGGTACACCCAGGCGGTTTTGAATTAGAAATGCGGTGCCGTGAGCGGTAAACCGGGTGGAGCACCAAAGTCCGATGGTTAAGGTTATGTATTGGACCAGTTTTTGATAAGGGTCTTTAAACTGCATCTTTCTGATGGCATGAATGACACAGGGCGTGCCCACCACGGCAATTTTTTTGCACCCCCGGGCCACAGCTTCTTCCAACCCCGCAATTTGGCGCACCGAATTATATTTTGATCCGGCGGCATTGATTAATTGCTCTCTGGTGACTGCCACAACAGGCCGGCCCAGCCATGGTTTTTCCCGATCCGGCCCCGTCACCACGGCGGCGTCAATAATACCGTGTTCTAAAGCATACAAAAGAACGGCGGTCACAACAGCTCCCGACGCTCCCCTGCTAATTAATTCGGGGTCAAAAGCCCGCCCCACGTACGCGCTTTTGAAAACTCCCAGCTGCTTTTCGATGGTCCGGCAGTCCCGTTCCCTGCCAAATAGGTGTTTTTCCAGTTCGGCCATGGGCACTTCGGCCCCGGGACAGGCCCCATAGCACAACCCGCACTTGGCACCCACGCATTTTCCGGTTAAAACCGGGTCACTGCCGGTTTCGTGGGGCAGGTAACTGATTGCCTTTACCGGGCATACGGCGGCGCAGGCACCGCACTCCACACATAGGTTGGCGGCGATGGTATTTTGATAAAGTGTTGCAAAGGCCATATAATCCTCCCGGTTGTTTAAACTGTACCCCAAAACATTGCGCGCTGTCATCCTAAAGGGCGGCGCAGGCTCTTACACTAAAACCGCCAGGGCAGTCCGTCTGTCAGTCCGTCGGCAGGCCGAGCAAGTCTCCTCTTAGCCCGGTGCGCCGATGGTATTCCCGGATTAAATCCATGCTTTCGCTTTCCAGCACGTCGGTGATAATCTCAGGCGACCGGCTTCCGTAATGGCCCGGCAGTTTGAGCAAATCCAGCGCTCCCACTCCGGGGGCCCGGGCTGCTACCACCAGCCTGGCCAACCCGGCGTAAACAATAGCCCCCAAGCACATCATGCACGGCTCCAGGGTTGTGTAAATAGCGCATTCACCGCGGTGGTGATACAAGAATTGCTGCGCGTTTTGCAAGGCCAGCATTTCAGCGTGTGCAAAGGGACTCTCCAAGGCTTCAACCTGATTCCTGGAACTGGCGATCACCCGGTTGTTCCAGACAATTACCGCCCCCACCGGCACATGCTTTTCCGCCAGGGCTTTCCCGGCTTCATTCAGGGCCAGCCGCATATATCCCCGGTCCTCTAAGTTCTCCATTGGCACGCTTTCCCCCCCTAGTTTGTTCCCCCTGTCTTGATTAGGGGTTTGTTTTTCATAGGGAACTAGTTAGTTAAACCTATAGAAATGCAATGCCTACTCCCTGACTTTCGAACTTCGACCCCCGCTACACCCGGCTGTTGAAAACATAATGGGGGTCGTAGTCCCGTTTAAGCCAATCTTGGTAGAATGCAAAAATGTAGGGCTTGAGTTCGCTGATAAACTGGAAAGACTTTTTTTGCTCGGGGGTAACACCCCTGGCCGCACTTTGTCTGATTTCGTCAAATAGCTCGGCTTTGTTTACGGTTAATATATTCCGGTTTTGCATGACCATCTTTCCGTCGATAATCATGGTATCCACATCCACGCCCTTGGCCCGGTGGATAAACACATCCAGCAAAGGCACCTGCGGGTCTACCCACGGTTCCGTCATCCGGTCCAAATTGACCAGGATTAGGTCGGCTTTATAACCAGGTTCCAAAACGCCGGCCACCCCGGCAAAACCGGTAACCTTGGCCGCGTTGACGGTGCCCATCTTGATTACGTCTTCCGCCGTCAGGGCCGGGGTGTCGAAATCAAAACCGGCCACCCGGTGCAGCTTATGAATCAGGGCCAGTTCCTGTATAAAGTCCTCGTCGTCGTTTAAACCCTTGTCATCCAGACCGATGCCTACCAGCACACCGGCCTTGAGTAGGTTGATTACCGGCATAATGCCGTTGCGCATTTTTAAATTGCAGCTGGCATGATGCGTCACCGAGGTCCCGGTACCGGCCATGATTTCCATGTCTTCTTCGGTCAGCCAGATGGCGTGGCCGTAGGTGACATTGTCGGCGGCCAGCCCGATGTCATGCAGGTGACGCACCAGCGATTGGCCGTATTTTTTTTCACCGTAAGCTTTTTGGAGCACCGTCTGCAGCACGTGCAGGTGAATCGGCGCGTGATCATACCGCCCGGCTTTTTCCTGGATGTCCATCAGCAGCTCGTCGGAACACCATTGGGGTGCCATGGGGCCGAAGAAAACCCTGCACCCTTCATGGTTGTACTTACGGTATAGCCGGTCAAACAGCGCGAAATACTCTTCCCTGATCGCTTTTTGGTCGTAACCAGCCGCCGGGGCGGCTTGAGCCCGCAGGTGAGCGGGTAATCCGGCCAGGAACTTTTCATCGTCATAAGTAAGGCGGTTTTGGTCCCTGACGCCCAGGGAAAAGGCAAATCTAATCCCGGCGTCCCGGTACCCCCGCACGGTCTGCTCTATTTCCCCTTCCAGATGGGCCGGGTTCTTGGTGGAATGATAATGGTGCATGGTGGTGCAGCCGGATTCGATGTGCTTGACAGCGGAATAACAGGCATTTAAGTAAGGGTCTATATTTACGCCCAGCCCCAGACCAAGCACCCACCGTTCCAAAAAATCATATCCGGTGCCGCACTGCAGTGGCGTTAATCCCCAGCCGTGGCTATGCCCGTCAATAAAACCGGGCATGACCAGCTGGTTTCCATTGCCCACTGTTTCAGCACCGGGGTATTTCTCCTTTAGAGCGGCATAATCCCCTGTTTCAACAATTTTGTCCTCTACTATATAGACGGCCGCATGTTCCAAAATATCTTCCCGACCGCCGGGATTGGTGTACAGGTATTTACCGCGCACCAGCATGGCCATCACAGATTCCCCCTGTCTTTACAATAGTATACTGGGCAGCCAAAGTGAGATTTGGGGAATGAACAATACCAGCAGCAGGGTGATGATGCACCAGAGCAAGTACGGCAGCAAGCTGGGAATTAGTTCATGCACCTTCAACCCGGCCACCCTGGCCCCCATAAACAGCCCGAACCCGAAGGGCGGCGTAATGCAGCCGATGCCCAGGTTGACCACGGTGAGGGCCGCATAATGAAGCGGATCGAAACCAACGCTGGCAACGAGCGGCGCAAAAACCGGGATGGTGATCAGGATAATGGCGTTGGTATCCAAAAACATGCCCATGATAAAAATCACAAATGATACAATCAGGACCACTCCGTAGGGGTCCGCGGTGATGCCGGTAATAAAAGTGGCAATAATGTCGGGCACTTTCAGCACGCTGAAAATCCTGCCCAGGGGTGCGGCAAATGCGACTAGAAACAGCACCACTGCAGTGGTGCGGGCGGACTGCAGGAATACTTTGGTCAATTCACTACTCTTCCACATTTTTAAGACCAGACCCAGCACCAGCCCATAGACCACGGCAACAACACCGGCTTCGGTGGGGGTGAAGATACCGCTGTAAATACCCCCGAGCACGATTATAGGCATTAATAAAATCGGCACCGCCGTTCTGCTGGCCTGGCCGAACTCTTTCAGCCCCCGGGCGGTGTAAATCCTGGTCACCTGCGGCGCGGGCAGTTTCCGCCCCACCAGCACGTAGTTGATTACCAGGTAACCGGAGGCCAGGATAAAGCCCGGCACCACGGTGGCAATGAACAGCTCGGCCACCGATAAGCCCGCAATGGTTGCATAAATCAAGCTGGGAATACTGGGTGGAATCAAGATGCCAAGAAAACCGCTGGCGGTAATCAGGGCGGCCGCACTTTTCTTGGTGTAACCCGACTTTTCCATTTCGGGCATCATCATCGGGCCGATGGCGGCGATGGTGGCCATCATGGAACCGGATATGGCCCCGAACATTAAACTGGACAGGACCGCTACCGCGCCCAGCGCGCCCCTGATAAAACCGATAATCGACTGTACCCAGCGGATTAATCTTTCCGCCAGGCCGAATTGAACCAAATCGCCCGCCAAGAGGAAGAACGGCACGGCTAATAGTGCAAACATGTCCACGGCGTAAAAAGAAAGACGGGACAGATAGGCCGGGTTTGAAAAGACGGGATGGTTAATGGCCATAAATGTGACCCAGGCGGCAATAATCATGCCGAAGGCAATGGGTGTACGAATGATCAGCAAGAAAACCATTGTGCCGATTAATAATAGAACCTCGGACATACCCTACCGCCCCCCTTTAAGCAAATCGGTCAGCTTGCGTACAAAAACTTCAACACTGTGGATAAGAATTAATATCGCCCCCACCAGCAGGCAGGACTGGGGTATCCACATGGGTATGCCCAGGGCAATGGTCCTTTCATTGGAAGCCACCACCTGCGGTAAATACACAGCGGCGGAATACAGGAAGAAGACACAGAAAATGAGTATGATTAACGAGGTGACCAATTCAATACTTTTGCGTACTACCTTGTTTTTAAAGAACAGTTCAAGCACATCGATTTCAATGTGGTTCTGGGCATGGGTGGCCCAGGCGGCCCCAATAAAAATAAGCCAGACCATCATGTACCTGCTTAATTCCTCCGTCCAGGGGGCGGAAAATTCAAACACATAACGGAATAACACCTGGAGAAAGCAAAGTATAATCATGCCGGTCATTAAAAGAACGAGGCTGACGTTTTCCACCTTAACCAGGCCGTCGATTGCTGAACTTATAAAACTTTTTTTCTTTTCCACATATTTTTCCAAGTTTTTCCACTCCTGTTGAATCAGTATAACTGATGGAGATTAATGAGGAAAAAATAAACGAATACAAAAGTGCCATTACTGTTGGTAGGGAACGGTCTTTGACCGTTCCAATTCTTAAGAGCTGACAGTTTTCGGTAACGGAACGGTCAAAGACCGTTCCCTACCAAAAATGACATGGTTCTTTGTATTCACGGCAATGATATAGTTTCTGTTACTTGCAAAGTTTACGGATATTAAAATTTGCTCCTCGGTACCGGCTCTTTGGTTCACCTTACCGTGCTGGTGAGACGGGGAAATGCCCGCTGCGGACCTTCCCCTGCCTCACCCTGGTTTCTTTACTAAACTTAATCAAAAATCAGACAATTTTAACATAGCCTGCATTTTTTAGTATTGTGCCAACTGGTGAGCTATTGAGCGTTGATGATCTCCTGGTCCAGCTGGTCCACCATATCCTGACCCCAGACTTGCACGGCGTAATCTTTCCAAATGGCGAAGCAGGCCTGCTGCCATTCTTTTTGCTGCTGTTCGGTGGGCTCGATTAGCTTAACGCCTTGCTCTTCCAGCATCTTCTTATTGTTTTCCACTTCGGTGTTCCAGTTTTCAGCGGCAATCGCCTGGATTTCGGGCACCGAGTCTAAGATAATCTGCTGCAGGTCGGCGGGAATTTTATCCCACGCTTTTTTGCTGAACAACCAGTCGGATGGTGTGTACTGCACGTTGACCATATCGATATTGGTAGCCACTTCATGGAACTTGGCGGCTATCGACCAAACCAGGTTGCCCACGGTGCCGTCAATTACGTTACGCTGCAGACTGGTGTAGATTTCGCCCCACGCCATCGGAGTGGGAATGGAGCCTGCATCTTCAAAGAATTCTTTCAACATGGGGGATTCCGGAATTCTCATTTTCTTGCCCTTCATTTCATCCATGCTGCCGATGGCGCCGGCTTTATCGGTGGTAAAGAAGTAATAGAAGTTGGGTTCACCCGGAACCAGGCGGATAAGCCCGTTTTCCTCAAAGTATTTTTCCATCTCCTGGCCCAAAAACCCGTTGCGGTCAAATTGGACGGCGGTTTCTTCATCCACGAACAGGCCGGGCAGCGAGGTTAATTCGTATCTGGGATCAAAACCCGCGATGGTGCCGGGAATCAGGGAAGCCGCTTCAATAGTGCCGTCTCGCAGAGCCTGGTATTCTTCCCTGGCGCTGCCCAGTTCACCGGATGCGAAAACTTGTACTTCAATGCGGCCGTCGGATTTCTCACTGAGCATTTGGGCCCATTGTTCGCCGGATTTTACTGAACTGTCAGTGGGCGCGTTTAGAAAACCAATGCGAATGACCAGGGGATTCTCGGCTGTATATTCAGTGCCGGTGTCACCGGTACTGCCGGTATCGCTGCCGCCACCGCCGCAGCCTGTTAATGCAACCAGCCCCAGGATCATCGTCAGGGCTAAAACCCATACTAAACTTTTTTTCATGCCACAATAACCTCCTGTTTTTGAGTTTTTTGCTTAATCCACTCTTTGAAGCCACTGTTGAAAATTACCCGGATTTTAGCGCCATCCCACCTCCCCGCTCATTAAATGACACCGGGATATCTAGCGTTTGATAAACTTGCCCCGGCCTTGATCCGCGATAATTTTACCGTCTTTTTGCACAATATCGCCGCGGCTGATGGTATACACCGGCCAGCCTTTCAGCTTCATTCCGTCATATATTGAATAATCGCTGCCACCGAAAACTGCAGGCTTAACCTCTTTTTCTAGTTCCAGGTCCACAACGGCAAAATCAGCGTCGGCACCGGTTTCCATAGTCCCTTTGCCCGTTAAGCCCAGTGCTTTGGCGGTTTGGCAGCTGGTTACGTTAGCTACTGTCTCCAGGGGAATACCGCGTTTATGATATCCTTCGCTGATTAAGACGGGCAAAATCATTCCGGCGCCCGGGAAGCCCGGTAATACATCCCAAACGGAACGACCCTTGCTGTACTTCTTGTCCAGATCGCAGGGACAATTGTCGGAGCCGATAGTCTTAATTAAACCTTTCCTGATTCCTTCCCAGAGCCTTTCGCTGTCCGCGGCGCTGTGAATGGGCGGGTTGACTTTGGCCAGCAGCCCGCAAGGGGAGTCCTCATTTAAGGCCAGGTAATGCGGGCAAGTTTCCAATGTTACCCCGGCTTCAATAAGCCAGTCCATTTGTTCCAAAATGTCCACACTGGACCCGGAGCTTAGGTGCACAATGTACATATTGCCCTTGACCAGCTTGTTTAGGTAGAGGGCTTGCATCACCGAAGCGGTCTCGGCGTAATCCGGGCTGGTCTGGGAGAAGAACCCCAGTGTGTCGGTTACAGGGCCTTCTTGAAGCTTTTTAACCACGCTGCGCTGCAGGTCCATATCTTCACAGTGGACACATAGCACCAGCTTCTCGGAAGTTTTCTTGAATAAATCGAGGATCTCCATCATGTCGGCGGCATCAAGGGTTAGCGGGTCGTCAACGCCAAAGATTTTGCCGATATTGTCCTGGTAGTTTCTGTAGAACTTGTAAGAGGTGACTCCGTGTTCTTTAATGATTTCTTCCAGCTCGGCCAAGTGTCTTTTGGTTAGTACCCCGAAGCTGAAGGTAAAGTCAATCAGGCTGTTTTGGTGGCCTGTTTCTATTAACTGCGGGGCGTAAGTGTGATAGGACTCTTTGCCCCGGAAATAGTTGACCAGGGTGGTAATGCCCCCGATGGCTGCCGCCCGGGTTTGTTCCACAAAGTCTTTTTCCAGGGGGTTGTATATACCGATGTGCATGTGCGGGTCTATGGCGCCGGGAAAAATGTGCAGGTTGGTGGCATCGATAACTGTCTTTGCCTCAACGCCGTCGCTGTTGGCGTAAAAGCCGGCAATTTTGCCGTCAACCACGCCCAGGTCCACTTGTTGCACTTTTGTGCCGGGGAATACCACTGTACCGTTTTTTATCAACAGATCAACAACCATGGTTTCACCTTCCTTAATTTGACTTGAAATCACTGCTTTGGAAAATGCATTTCAGGGTATCAGGGACAATCATATTCATTGTAGGGAACGGTCTTTGACCGTTCCGATTCTTTAAACTAACTGGTGCGGTTACGGAACGGTCACAGACCGTTCCCTACGAAAATGATAAGAACCGTTACATTCATCGGCTAACTTATTTGCGCGCCGCACGCTACGGATAGCACCGGAACGTCTTGGCCGGTTTTACTTCTTAAAGCCGTTGAAGTATTCGATGATTTCCTGGGTGTTCACAACATCGCAGTATTTCATCCAGCAATCCAGCAGCGCGGTTTTGTGGGACACGCTGATGCGGTCGTACAGGCTGTCTTCCACCATAGCCACGTTGTAGCTTCTGGTCACCGCGTCCACTGCGGTGGCCCGGCAGCATCCGCTGGTGGACCCGCCCACGATAATAATGGTGTCAATACCCAGTTTCACCAGGTAGCTCTGGAACGGGGTACCGTAAAATACGCTGGCGTAAGCCTTGTCGATAACCATTTCGTTCGGACCCGGTGCCAGGGCTTCCACAATTTGAGTTTCGGGGCGGCCATCCAGGTACTTGGTTTGGTCGCGGTTTGTTTTGGTGCTGAATCCGTCAAAGGCCATGGTCTTCTTCTGTACGTTCCTGGATTGAAAAATGGGAATGCCCGCTTCTTCGGCGGCTTTTTTTACTTTGATAATGTTGCGGATGGCGGTCCAGGCGATGCTGCCGCCGCCTGAGGGCCACTTTTCAAGGCTTTGTTCCAGCGGAACGTCATCACCCACATAGTTATACTGAACATCGATGATCATCAGCAGAGGGTTTTTGCCCAGGCCGCGGCTTTTACCGTATCCACCTTTTTCAATCACCAGCTTGTCTAAATCGGTAAGCACATCGTCCCAAATTCTTGCCACTAGAAAACGCCTCCTTAAGTTATTTTAGGTTGCTAATCTTATGGTCATTGCTATGAATAAAATTGCCCGTGTCATTGCTATGAATACAACAAATCTGTCATTCTGAGCGCAGCGAAGAATCTTAAAGACTAGATCCTTCGCTACGC
>JAENYQ010000098.1 GCA_016841675.1 Desulfotomaculum sp. | reverse complement strand
GGCAAAAAAATAAAGCCTATATTTGCAAGGCTTTAGGATTTTTCGAATGTACTATAATCTGTTATAGAGGTGAAATAATGTGGACTTCAAACTAACTGAAGAACAGGAGCTATTTAAGAAAAACGTTGGAGACTTCGCTCGGCAAGAACTAGCGCCATTGGTCCGAGAGATCGATGAAAAGGGAGGTTTTAACTGGGAAGTCTGGCGCAAGCTAGCCTTAATGGGCCTCCCGGGTTTAGCCGGTCCCGAGGAATACGGGGGAGTGGGTGTGGATAGTCTACTCACGCAAGCCATAGTTGTCGAGGAGTTGGCTAGATATGATTTTTCATCCGCAGCGAATATTGTTTCCAATTGGTCAATAATACATGTTCTTACTGTCGGTAACGAAGAACAAAAATCTCGCTATTTGGCGCCTCTCTGTAGTGGTGAATCTGTTGGTGCTTTTGCCCAAACGGAACCCAACGCGGGCTCTGACGTTGCATCAATGCGCACCACCGCTCGCCTTGAGGATGGATACTACGTAATCAACGGTGAGAAGTGCTTTGTTACCCAAGGAGGAGAGGCCGAATTCACTATAGTTATGGCACGGACCAGTAATGAGATGGGCACTAACGGCATAAGTGCGTTGTTAGTCGACAAAGATGCGCCTGGTCTAATTCTCGGTCAAAAAGAAGAGAAACTAGGCTTCCGGGGCTCGACTACTCGTGTGCTGGCCTTTGACGATTGTCGGATCCCGGTTACCAATCTATTGGGAGAAAAGGGAAAAGGATTCAAGACAGCTATGAAGATGCTAACAGGTGGGCGGGTGCTCACAGCGGCCCAGGCACTCGGCCAGGCGCAGGCGGCACTAGATGCCTCGGTCAAATATGCCAAGGAACGCATTCAGTTCGGCAAGCCCATTGGGAGTTTCCAGCTCATCCAGGGGATACTTGCAGATATGGCAATACAGCTCGAAGCGGCCAGACTTCTAACCCATCAAGCCGCCTGGCTAAAAGATAATGGCCAGCCGTTCAATATATACGCTTCCATGGCCAAGACTTATGCTACCGATGTAGCGATGAAAGCCGCCGTTGACGCCGTGCAGATTTTTGGTGGCTATGGATTCATGCGTGACTACCCGGTCGAGAGCATTATGCGCAACGTTAAGATTACCCAGATCTATGAGGGAACGAACCAGATCCAGCGACTCATAATTGCACGTGAACTGTTGGATGAAAAGACTTCATTTAGAGAGATGTATGGTAATAACAAAATGTAATAGTTCTATTTCCGCCTTTTTTAACAGTTTATAATAATAATTAACAAATAATTTAAAATAATTAATCATCTTTTGTTAAAAGTTATTTTTGGGTAGGTACAGCTTTGCGGTTGTGTATGATGCGGCTAACCGGGTTTCCAACGGCCTTAATAGTTTGGGTTTCCAAAGGGGACAAAGTTGCAGTTGTTATGGGTAACTGCCTCGAGACAATATTCCTGATGTTTGGTTTATCAAAAATGGATACTTGGGACTGTGAAAAGAATGTTATAAACTTAAACGTTAACAGTTCGTATTATTATTAAAAAAGGGGTGTGTAATTTGAAAATTAAAAAGATTAAAGTTATTTTTTTAACCACGTTATTATTAATTTCAATAGTTATTATTATAAATGGTTGTGGTGGCACTAAAAGTACTGAAAATGGAGATGGCTTGATACAAAGTGAATCGGCCGAAAGTATTACCTTAAAGTTGGGGCACATGGCACCAAGTGAGTCTGTAATAAATAATACAACCACAGCTTTCAAGAGAGAAGTAGAAAATAAGACAAACGGAAAAGTCAAAATGCAAATTTTTGAAGGTCGTCAATTAGGTGACATGCGAGAAATGACAGAACAAATAAAAATGGGTACGTTGGAAATGGGGGTAATATCAACACCTTATTTTACTAGCTATGAAAGGGGATTTAATGTATTAGACTTACCATTTCTTTTTCAAGATAATGAACAAGCTTATAAAAACCTAGATGGGAAGCTTGGAGATACTCTAGCACAAAAATTAGAAAATTCAGGAATCAAAATTTTAGGTTATTGGGAGTTTGGCCCGAGTCAAATAATAAATTCAAAAAGACCTGTAACCGAAGCTGGCGATATGAAGGGACTTAAAATTAGAATACAAGACAGTCCGCTTCTTGTTGATGTTTTCAAAAGTTTAGGTGCTGAACCGATAACGATGGACTCACAAGAAGTTTACACCGGACTCCAACAAGGTATATTGGATGGTGTTAATACTTACTACTTTGTTACTATTGATCAAAAAGAATATGAGCAAGCAAAGTTTTTTAGCGAGGTTAATCTAACATATGGTGCAATTGCGCTTGTTATCAATAAAGATGTTTTTGATTCCTTTGACCCGGAACAGCAAAGAATGTTTGAAGAACTAGGAGAAAAATATACTAAATTACAACGTGAAATGAGTCAGGAAGAAACAAAAGCAAGTAAGGAATTTATTGTTGATAATGGAGTGAACTTAGTTGAAGCCGATCAAATAGATTTTGCATCATTTCGTAAAGCAGTAGAACCTGTTTATGAAAAGTATGGAAAAGAATTTCAAGAATTATTAAATTTAATTCAATAAACTATTAAACTATTGTCTCTGTTGGAATGTGATAGTTAAATGTTTTTTGGTTGTTTATTAGCCCTTTACATGGAGTTAAGCCTGGTTAACTTTGACGAAAGTCATGCGTACCTTTTGTTTGGCCCTGGCCATAGAAAGACGGGTCTAAAGGCTCCATGTTAAGGGCTGCCAAAAAACTATTGCAAAAGAATACCGTTCAGTGTGTCGAACATTTAGCAGAGTGATAATGAAGGATATTTAATAAGAAAAATTCATTTTCATTTACAATTGTACCCCACATGTGTATGAAGGTTTATATAAAACTGTTTATGGGGTGATGAAATGTGGAATAAATTTGTCAATGAAATAAATAGGTTTACCGAATATATTACATATTTATTCATGGTTATAATGGTAGTCATTTTGTGTTTTCAAATTATTACACGGCAATTTTTCGGTAGTTCCTTTCTGTGGACAGCAGATTTGGCAAGATATCTTATGATTTGGGTCATATTTTTAGGGGCATCATTCTCATTTCAATATGGTGGACACGTTAATATCGAAATATTACTAGAAAAATTAACCATAGGTAAAAGAAAAATAATGCAATGTTTAATTTCATTATTATGTATTATATTCCTATCGATATTGATATTTAAAGGTATTGAACTTACCAGTCTTACCATGACGCAAACTTCTACCAATTTGAATATTCCAATGGGTTATGTTTATATAATAATTCCCATTAGCGGTTTTTTGCAAATTATTAATATAATTGACGTTACCATAAGATATTGGAAAATTGGTAGCAAGTTAGAGGGGGCTGATAAAAAATGACTATATTAATATTCTTTATATTAATAATGCTTTTTCTGCTTAGTGTACCAATAGCTTTTTCTATTGGATTAACTACTATTATAGCAGCTGTTTTTACAAGTGTTCCATTAATTAGGCTTCCTCAGTCAATGTTTGCTTCTTTGGATTCTTATACACTAATGGCTTTACCATTTTTCATTTTAGCTGGTAAAATTATGGAATTAGGTGGTATCTCTCAAAAACTAGTTCAATTTGCTAATAGTTTTTTGGGACATATAAGGGGAGGTTTGTCCATCGTTGCAATATTTGCTTGTATGTTTTTCTCGGCTATATCAGGTTCCGGACTTGCTACCGTAGTTGCGATCGGGGGTATTATGATCCCCATAATGGTAAAAATGGGTTATGACCGAAATTTTTCCTCATCTTTAATAGCTGCCGGAGGTGTAATAGGAGGTATTATTCCGCCTAGCTTGCCTTTGCTGGTATATGCAGTAATCGCTGGTGTTTCTGTTGGGCAGTTGTTTATTGCAGGTATCATTCCGGGTATATTGATTGGACTCTCGTTAATTATATTATCATATATAATTTGCCTTAAAAACGGATATGGGGACACACGTGAAGGAACAAAAAGTTTCAAAGATATTTGGATGTCTTTTAAAGACTCATATTTGGCATTAATTATGCCATTTATTGTATTAGGAGGTATTTATGGAGGCATTTTCACCCCAACAGAAGCAGCAGTAATTGCTGTAGTTTATGGCTTTATTATAAGTGCATTTGTGTATAAAGAAATATCATTCCATGATATAAGGATGATACTTCATTCTACAGTGATAACTACTTCGGTAATAGGTTTAATTATTGCTTCCGCATCTTTTTTTTCATTATGGTTAACTCTTGAAAGAGTACCGCATTCACTAGCGGAGGCGTTTAACAATGTTAATTTTTCACCACTGGTTACAATTTTGATAATAAACCTTTTTTTATTAATATTAGGAACTTTTATGGATGCCCCATCAGCCACAATTATAACAGTTCCAATTTTGTTGCCACTCGTTAAAGCTATCGGGATAGATCCAGTACATTTTGGAATTATAATGGTAGTCAATCTTTCGATTGGAGGATTAACGCCGCCTCTTGGTGTTCAATTATTTATTGCAGCTCAAGTTGGAAAGACGAAATTTGAGTCCCTTCTAAAACCAGTATTACCTTTTATTTTAATTTTGATTATAGATCTTCTTCTTATTACCTTTTTACCACAAATTAGTAGTGGAATATCATCATCTTTTATCTAGTAGATTAAGCAGTTCATAAAATAAAAAAAGAAAGGGAGGTAGGTAGTATTATGACACTGACACTCGAAAAATCATCCCATTCCACCCTCACGCTAACTGTCAATGGAGAGAAACACTCATTTATGCTGGGAGAAGGCCCCCACGAAGTTGCTTCATCTCACACCTTAGCCCATACCTTAAGAGAGAGATTGGGGTTAACCGGCACCAAAATCTCCTGTGATAACGGTGCCTGTGGATGCTGTACCGTGCTGATTAACGGGAAAGCGGTACAATCCTGCATGCTTTTGACCGTTGAGTGCGAAGAGAAGGAAATTACCACCATTGAAGGCCTGGGAGATCCCGTAACCAACGTCATTGATCCACTTCAACAGTCTTTTATCGACCACACGGCCTTCCAGTGCGGCTTCTGTACCCCGGGAATCATTATGAGCGCCAAAGCTCTCCTTAATGAGAACCCCTCTCCTACAAGAGATGAAGTTAAGGAAGCGCTCTCAGGAAACTTTTGCCGTTGCATTAGCCATTACCATGTCCTGGATGCCGTGATGGCAGCAGCCAAAAAGGGAGGCAATCAATGAAAGATTATCGTTTTATTGGCAAATCCACTCCCCGCAAGGATGCCCTCGACATCGTAACGGGGAGGACAAAATTCATTAATGACCTTACCATCCCCAATATGCTTTATGGCAAGGTCCTCAGGAGTCCTCTCCCCCATGCTCTTATCAAGAGTATCGATACTACGGAGGCCATGCGCCTACAGGGTGTGAAGGCTGTACTCACCTATAAAGATGTACCCGACTGGAAGGCGGGATTTCCCCATCACGTCCGGATCCTCGACAGTAAAGTCCGTTATGTTGGTGAAGGGGTTGCCCTTGTTGCGGCTGAGACCGAAGATATCGCAGAAGAGGCACTACGTCTTATAAAGGTCGAGTACGAACCACTCCCTGCGGTCTATGATGTGGAAGAGTCCATAAAACCCGATGCGCCTCAGTTATATGACCAGTTCCCCGGTAACGTTTTTCCGCAGGATAATGTTGTATTTGGGCCGCACACTCTCAATGAGGTTGTCATTGGTGATATAGAAAAGGGATTTGAAGAGGCTGATTTTATCGTTGAGGGAACTTACGCCTATGAAAATATACCCAACCCGCTGCCTCCGGAATCACCTGGAGTGATCGCGTTATGGGAAGGAACGGACAACCTAACCGTTTGGTTGGCATCACAGGGCCCACAAATATTTAAAGCTGCCTTCCAAAGGCGGATGGGAAATATCAATCTGCAATCCCTCGGTAATCCGGTTGGAGGAAGCTATGGTTCAAAGTATATGTCCTGGCAGTATGCTTTACCTGCCGTCGCGCTATCAAAAGCAACAGGCAAGCCTGTGAAGTTTTGTTATGGGAAGGCGGAACACTTGGCCGCCTTTACATTACGGTTGGGATCCCGAATTCATGGAAAGGTAGGCATGAAGAAGGATGGCACTGTAACAGCCCTGTCGGGCGATTGGCTTGTAAACTCCGGGTCCTTTTCTGAAGCTACCCAAGGCATGGTTGCTGTGGGTTGCGGTGAGGCGCAACTAATGCTCAGGTGTAAAAACTGGAGTTTTATACCAAAAATGGTGTGCACAAACCGAACAGCCTCAGGGCAGGTACGGGGTTTCGGCGGTCAGGAGCTGAAGTGCGCGTTGACTCCCATTCTCACCATGGGAATGGAGAAGGCTGATGTTGATCCTGTTGACTTTTTTAAAAAAAATTATGTTAAAGCAGGTGATGGCTTTTACTGGCGTGATGGAGACTGGTGGGTATGCAGAGGAATAGATTATTCAAATGCAATAAACCAGGGCGCCGAGACATTTGGCTGGAAGGAAAAATGGAAGGGATGGCTTAAGCCTACATCCGTCAATGGGGCGAAGTACAGAGGCGTTGGGGTTGGAGTACACGGGAATGCTGATGCCGGTGAAGATGTATCCGAGGTATATGTTCGCCTTGAGCCCAATGGTTCGGCAATTATTCATTGCGGCATAGCTGAACACGGCACGGGCCAGCGCAGTAGCATTTGTAAGATGGTGGCCGAGGTTCTTCAACTTCCTCTTGACCGGGTCTACGTTACACCGACAGATTCACTCGTTAACCCCATTGAGATTGGTCCCGTAGGTTCTAGGGGAACCTATGCCATTGGGGGTGCAGTGATAGCCGCTGCCGAAGATGCCAAAAGACAGCTTTTTGAACTAATGGCTCCAAAGTTTAAAGTAAAACCGGAAGACTTGGAGACAGAGGACGGGATGGTATATGTGAAAGGGAAACCAGATAAAAGAATCCCGTGGATCAAAGAGATGCAATATTATGGCTCCATTATGGGACATGGCCGTTTTGAGTCTGATTTTTCTATTCCCAACTTTATGATGATCTTCACCGAAGTGGAAGTTGATACCGAAACAGGCAAGGTAGACCTCATCCGGGTAGTAGGCACCACCGATGTCGGACAGGTAATTGATCCTCTTTCTCTTACCAATCAACTCAATGGTTGCCTTGGTTCAGCCGGTATTGACAGTGCTATTTTCGAAGAGACGGTTTTAGATACACGGCTCGGACGCATCATGAACTGCAACATGATCGACTATAAGTGGCGTACCTTTTCTGAACTCCCCGAGATGGAACATTCTATTCTTGAGACCCCCTTTCCCACCCATCGCTTCCACGCAATCGGCGTAGGCGAGATTACCCCGTCCCCGGGTCCTTCTGCTGTCCTCATGGCCGTATCCAATGCCATAGGTGTGCGAATACATGATTATCCGCTCACACCCGATAAGGTTTTGAGCGCTCTGGGGAAGATAGGTAGTCCGATGAGGAGGGAATAATTATGAAACTCTTTGCCCACGTTAATGCCTATTCGGTGGATGAGACAATTAAGTTGCTCGCCAAATACGAAGGAACAGCAAAGCTCAATGCAGGGGGAACAGACCTACTCGGTGTCTTAAAGAACCGTATCCTTCCTAACTATCCTGAAGTGATCATCAACATTAAGTCGATTCCCGGTCTTAATACTATTGAAGAAGACGAAGAGGGTATTAATATAGGTACTTTAACTACTCTGGCAGATATCATCGCCTCTCCCGTCATTGAAAAGAACTATTCCCTACTCAAAGAGGCTGCCGGAACCGTTGCCTCCCCACAGATCAGAAACATAGCGACCATCGGCGGCAATCTCTGTCAGGATACCCGTTGCTGGTACTATCGCTACCCCGATGAGGTCGGAGGTATGATCAAATGCTTTCGGAAAGGGGGGAAGACATGCCCTGCCGTCTCCGGTGAGAATCAATACCATGCCATTATGGGGGCAAAGAAATGCTTTGCGGTTTGTCCATCCGACACGGCAATAGCCCTCATTGCCCTTGGCGCAACGCTTACCATAGCAGGTGCGGAGGGCACGCGCACTCTTCCCGTGGAGGAGTTCTATACCCCTTTAGGGAGTGTACTCAACTCCGGTGAGATGATTGCCGCGATTTACATTCCGAAGCCTTCTTCTGTTGCCGGACAGAGATTTCTTAAGTTCACCCTCAGGAAGCCTATCGACTTCGCTATTGTTAGTGTTGCATCAATCATCACCCATGATCAAGGGGTCTGTTTCGATGCTCGCATTGTCCTGGGGGCGGTTGCACCTACCCCTGTTCGTGCGCTTAAGGCAGAGGAATTTTTGAAAGGGAAAGAATTGTCTGAAGAAATTGCGGCAGAAGCAGCGGGTCTAGCAATGGCCGAGGCAAAGCCCCTTTCTAAGAATGCGTATAAGCTGGAAATTGCAAAGACACTTGTCAAGAGGTTAGTGATGGGTCTAACATGATGCTTGTTGTCGGATGTACGCCAAATTTTATAAGAATTTTGATAATTTAACTCTGCGAATGCTAAGAGCTTATTTGATTTTTAACGAGAAAATAGTTTTTTTGAAAATTTTAATATATTGGCCCCACAGGGGCATAAGGATTTAGGAGGTTTTGTTAATGGTTCAAGATATCGCACGGGAGAGAGTATTGCATAATCTTCTTGAGCGGCAGGCGGAAAAATACGGTAGACGTACTTATATGTATTACGAAGATAAAGAGTTCAGTTTTGTAGAAGTGAATAAAAAAGCAAACCGGGTTGTCTGTGGACTGCAGAAATTGGGGGTAGCCAAAGGGGACAAGGTGGCTGTTGTAATGGAAAACTGCCCTGAAGTAATTTTTCTAATGTTTGGACTGTCTAAACTGGGAGCTGTGGTTGTGCCGATCAATATCTATCACAAAGGCGATATAATGACCTATATGGTGGAGCATTCGGACTCTTCTATCCTGGTTATGCACAGCCAATTCATTGATAGGTTGGGGATGGTGTTGAAGAAGACACCAAAGGTACAGACCGTAGTGGTATTGGAAGGAGACAGCGATGATCAGGCAATGGATAGCAGCGATACGAGCTTGGTCACGGCTGTAGAACAAATCGGGGCGCTTGGTAAGCAAGTGGTGAAATGGCCCGAGTTTGTTGACAATGATGGCCTATATCAGCAGACGGATGTCATTTTTTCTGATCCGATAATGATCTTATACACATCTGGAACCACTGGACTGTCAAAAGGTGTATTGCTTCCACAAAATGTTTTATACTCGCAGGCAGAATGTTTTTATACCTGGACCTTGGAACTTGATTTGCATGAGGAAGATTGTATATACAATCCATCGCCACTTTTCCACGCTCAGGCCTGGCACGCTGGTGTTAACCTTGCCTTATTAAGAGGTGCACGTATGGTGCTGAAAAAGAAATTTTCTGCGAGCAGTCACTGGGACGATATTAAACGCTATGGCTGCACCCATTCTACGGCCTTTGGGGCTACTAATTCAATTTTATTATTAGCTGATCCCAAGCCTGATGATGCTGACAACCCACTTAAGGTTATTTTGGGGGGGCCAGCTTCAGAAAAGCTCTACCAAGAGTTTGAGGCTCGGTTCGGAGCTAAGATATTAGAATTTTACGGATCGACTGAGCTTGGTGCCCCGACAAGAAATAAAATCTCGTATTGCAAGCCAGGCACCTGCGGAAAAAGACATCCGGACTATGCCATTAAAATTGTCGATGAAGATGGTGTTGATGTGGGAGTTAACACTCCTGGGGAGGTTCTGGCTCGTCCCCTGAAACAGTCTATGATGATGCTCGAGTATTATAAAATGCCGGAAAAGACTGTTGAAGCTTGGGGGGACTTATGGTTTCATACTGGTGATTGCGGTTTCTTCGATGAGGACGGATTTCTCCACTTCTCAGATCGTAAAAAAGATTCTCTTAGACGTCGTGGGGAGAACATTTCCTCCTTTGAAGTGGAAAAAGTTGTTAACTCTCATCCGGCTGTGAGGGAATCGGCTGTGATCGGAGTACAGTCTGAATTTGGAGATGATGAGGTTATGTTATGTCTGGCACTTAAGCCGGGGCAAATCCTCTCGCCTGAAGATCTTATTGCTTTTTGCGAGGATCGAATGGCATATTTCATGGTACCAAGGTATGTGCGCTATATGGACGATCTGCCCAAGAATGTTGTTCTGCGTGTGGAGAAGTACAAGCTGCGTGAAGAAGGGGTCACACCGGACACTTGGGACCGGGAAAAGAACGGCTACAAACTTAAGCGTTAAAAAGATAAAGGAGATGCAGTGGATTGAATACTTATATTAAAAAATATCAGAACATATTTTAAATACAAATTTTGAAAACTTTTCTAAAGAGAATTTGGAAAATGCAAAATATCGCATTATAGATGTATTAGGATGTGTGATAAGCGGTGCATATGCTACCGGTAATTCAGATTTAATCAATCTGATTAAGGCCTGGGGAGGTAGTGAAGAGGCCACTATATTCGTTTACGGCGGCAAGGCGCCAGCCCACAATGTTGCCATGGTAAATAGTATTATGGCTAGATCTTACGATTTTGAAGCAACTCAGTCTCGTGTTAATGGTGTCAATATACCTTCCCATACTAGTGGGACAACAGTAACGACAGCTTTGACCTTAGGGGAAGTCAAAGATATCAGTGGCAAAGAATTGATTACTGCTTTATTGGTTGGAGATGATGTTGCCTGCAGGATACTAGCTGCTTCCGGTTTTAGCTTCTCTCTAGGGTGGGACAATGTTGGAACGGTAAATGCATTTGGAGCTACAGCGATTGCGGGACGGTTGTTGGGGTTATCTGAAATACAACTTCAAAATGCTTTTGGGATTGTTTTAAATCAATTGGCCGGCAGTTTCGATACAATATGGGATGGTGTTGCCGCTTTTAAACTTGTCCAGGGATTATCAGCCAGAAACGGCATATTCTCTGCAGAGTTAGCTAAAGCTGGATGGACCGGACCCAAAGATGCTTTACTTGGCAAATTTGGCTATTTTAAACTTTATACTGAAGGCTGCGTTAATCCTGAAATTTTGGTTGAAGATATTGGAATTAAATACCATGCCGAGGTTACGTATAAACCATATCCAGGTTGCCGTATTAATCATACCGCTATTGATTGCGCCCTTAATTTAATTAATAAACATGATATAGAGATTGATAAAGTTGATAAAATAATACTTAAAGTACCTTCAGTGGTTCGCGATATGTTTGTTGGGCAGCCTTTTATAATTCGGGATGTTCCTCAAATAGATGCGGCTTTTAGCATTCGTTTTAGTGTTGCAAACGTATTATTAAGAAAAAGTATAACATTAGAGCACTTTCAAGAGGAATTAATAAGAGATCCTCGCATTACAAACATTGCCAATAGAATCATTATTAAGGAAATAGATAGATCTGATATCCAAGTAAGTTTAAATCTAAAAATGAAAAATGGCATAGAATATTCTTCTGATGTAAATTTTGCTAAAGGTGAACCGGTTTTAAGTCCTCTTTCTAAAGATGAAGTAAAACAAAAGTTTATGAATAATATAGCTTTTTCCCAGACAATATCTAAAGCAAATGCAGAAAAAATTATTAATTTAGTTGAGAACCTTGAGGAAGTTAATAATATAAGTGAGTTAATAGAGCTAATGACACCTTCAATTATCTAGTAGACTGTCAACCCTTAAACGTTATTCCATTATTGGACCGGCATGCGGAGCAAAATTAAGAGAATGTATGTGTTGAAATTAAAGGAACAGGAGGAATGATTTTATGCCAAAAATATTAAGTTTAATGCCACAAATCTATTTTAAAGA
>JAENYQ010000097.1 GCA_016841675.1 Desulfotomaculum sp. | reverse complement strand
CATTTCATTACGTTTTGTGCCTTGAGCGAAGCGAAAGGAATGGGAATAATAATGAGAAAACCAACTCTAACACCCTATACCCAAGGTGAGCTACTATCGGGTCGGGCCAAGAAGAATGGCGATAGGATATTCCTTTACTTCAAGGATCAGACCTACTCATACAACGATATGGATCGCTATGCAAACCGGTGCGCCAATGCCTTCGTGAAACAGGGCATAAAGAAAGGGGACATGGTCAGCATTATGCTCATGAATCGCCCCGAGTACATGTTTATCTGGTTCGGTTCGGCGCGGGTAGGCGCGATAGAGGTTCCGATCAACACCTCTTTCAAGGGTGAGTTTCTGCGCCATCTCATCGATCAGTCCGATTCCAAGATGCTGTTCATCGACCGCGAATATTTGGACCGCCTCAAACTCATTCAGGACGACCTGAAGAAACTGGAGAAGGTCATCGTCCTGGGCGGGTTAACACCAGAGGATAAAGCAGGCATCAAATTCCCCATGATAAGCTGGGAGGAGTTCTTCGATGCCCCTGGCACACCCGTTGATATCAAGATCTACCCCACCGATCCGCAGAACATTATATTCACGTCCGGAACCACGGGTCTCTCCAAAGGCACCTTGGGTCCGCACAAGATGTGGATTGCGATAGCAGAGCAGTTGAACCCCCTGCGCGAGGCCTCACGGGACGATATCTTCTATACCTTCCTGCCCCTGTATCACATGAACGCCCAGTGTCTGACGACAATCACGGCCCTCCTGTGTGAAGGCCAGGTGGTCCTCTCGGATAAGTTCAGCGCCTCCAAATTCTGGGAAGACATCCGTAAGTACAACGCCACCCAGTTTAACTACCTGGGCGCAGTCATTCCCATCCTTGAAAAGCAGCCCGAGAAGCCAGACGATCTCGACAA
This sequence comes from Desulfotomaculum sp., assembly GCA_016841675.1. GTDB lineage: Bacteria > Bacillota > Desulfotomaculia > Desulfotomaculales > Desulfallaceae > BRH-c8a. The sequence continues at coordinate 11,075 of JAENYQ010000097.1, read as the reverse complement.
TCCCGTGAAAATTGCCTTTGGAGCAGGATGTCCTCAGGCGGTCATGGACCGATTCGAGAAACGGTTTGGAGCCAAGTGTATGGAGGGGTTCGGTATGTCGGAGATCGGCATCCCGATCCACACAAACCTCGGATACCGGAGACCCGGTTCCTGCGGACAGGTATTACCCAAGTACGAATTGATACTTGTTGACGATGAAGACAATGAGGTACCCGCGGGCGAAATTGGAGAGATCGTCTTCCGACCGAAAGAGCCTGGCCTCATGATGCTGGGGTACTACAATATGCCGGAAAAGACCCTAGAGACGTACAACAACCTCTGGTTCCATACAGGAGACCTTGCGAAGAAGGACGCTGACGGATACTGGTACTACGTCGATCGGAAGAAGGATTCCTTGAGAAGAAGAGGCGAGAACATTTCTTCCTTCGAGGTGGAGCGCGCTATCAACACGCATCCCAAGGTCCTGGAATCCGCAGCCGTTGCCGTTCACGCCGAGATGCCCGAGGATGAGGTGAAGATCTGTGTGGTCCTCAAACCCGGCGAAACGCTTCCCTACAAAGAACTGATCGCCTATGCCGCCGAGAGAATGCCGTACTTTGCCGTACCACGCTTTGTGGAATACATGGACAGCCTGCCGAAGACGCCTACCGAGCGTATACAAAAGTACCTGCTGAAACAGGCAGGTGTTACGCCGAACACATGGGATAGGGAAAAAACAGGGATAGAGGTTTCGCGATAGAACAGTAACCAAGCTCATGAAGCTTGATAGAGTTTGGTACGCCGAAGGTTTTGTGACGTTGCCGGAGAGTGTTTCCGGCAACGGACAAAGATTTCGGATGGTCTATAGCAGTATCAGTCAGGGGGGAGGTGGAGAATCTTTGTACAAGAGGGAGCTGCCAGTCGGTTTGTGCGCTGATTGGAGCAGCGGTCGGCTGCTGTCGGTTGCAATATAGCAAAAAGGCAACGCAAACTGGCTATGTTTTTCGTCTCCGAAGCAGTTAGGAGACCGGGCACTCGTGAAAATGGGTCCTTGGCTTTCAGGGGTTTAAATTAAAATAGAAGATAATTAATTTAATCAATTTTCGTCAAAAACCGATGAGCAAACAGGGCCAATTGCAAATCAAAATGGTTTTCGCTCTTTCGTAAATCTACATTTAGGAACTCCTGAATCCGGCCTAAACGATATTTTAAAGTTGCAACATGGATAAACAAGGTCTGGGCAGTCTCTTTCAGGCTTCCGCCCGTCTTCAGGTATACTTCCAGGGTATCAGCCAAAAAAGAGTCTTTTTTAACATCGTATTCCAGCATTGGTCCCAGCTTGTCGGCCACAAGATTTTTAAGCAAGCTCAAATCACTAATTTCAAAAAGTAGGCTATATATCCCCAATTGGTCGTAAAATACTACTCCGCTTCGTTGGGTGATAAAACGTCCTATTTCCAGAGCCTTACGCGCTTGCCGGTAAGAATGATGGTAGTCTTCAAAATACTGGCATTCACAACCAACTCCGACCAGAACCTGCCTCCCTTGGAAATATATCGCCAACTGTTCCCGGACCTCATTCAGTCTTTGCTGCATCTCCTCCCGGCTCAGGCTTAAAACAACCGGTAGTAGCGCTTCGACACAGTTTCTCTTACCGACCGCCAGGCTGCCCGGAAAAAAATTTTGTATGACGTAGAGCACATGATTTTGAATATCTTGGTATAAGGAATAATCACAGCTTTCAGTAAGTTTTTTTCCCTCATTCGCATCCAGGCTAATCACGATCACCCGGCTACTTTTCTTCAGGTTATATTGAAAAATGTCGGCCCGCTGTAAAATGCTTTCTTTATCTTCATATTTCCCGGAAAATAAATCATCCAGTAGCTCGCTACGGAAACGAGACTCTGCCTCAACTTTAATCCGCCCTTTCATCATTTCCAAAGCCAAGGCCATGGCTCCTTGCTCAAAAGCAATCATTCTCAAGTCGCTGGCCTCATTTTCAGCTTCAATTACCATGGACAGATAACCCAGGGTATATCGCGCTTTGCCGATGGGAGCGGTAAACCTGACCACCTGCCGATCACAATGCAGGTAGGGAGCGCTTTTTACCGTTTGGCCCTTGTTCAGCATATGTATTTTACCTTGTTCCTGCAATAAATCACGCGTTGAAAGATAGATTTCTTCCGGATGGGAAGAAATCAAGTGGTTAAAGTGACTATCTTCTACAAAAACAGTAGCGCTAAGCAACTCAGATAACGTTCTAATCATAAAAGACATTCCGTCTTCATTGAGAACCTGTTCGATTAAATTATTATGAACTGCGAAAAGTTTCTCCAGCCTGACTTGGTGGGTTTGAAGTTTGGCGTTTAAAGCAACCAATTCTTTCGCTTGTTTTCTTTCCCGCTCATAAATGATGGCTTTGTCAATAAATAAGGCCAGGTGAGAAGCTAAAAAAGTTAAAATTTCCAGGTCCCCCTGGGTGAATATGCCACTTTTTTTATTAGTGACATGCAGAATTCCTATGCGCCGGTTTTCTATTCTCAGAGGTATGGTAATGCAATTTTTAGCTTTAAATAATTTAACAAATTTTTGTCTGAGGCGGGAATCGTGGAGGGAATCATTAGAGATATAAGGTTCACCTGTAATATAAACGTTGGCTGTGTTATAGTCATAGCCTAATGGAACGCGATAAGCAGCAAGCACTTCATCATTAGTCATGCGAAAAGCCGGTTTTTGCAAAACCAGCTCATTGGTTTCCTGGTTGTAAAGCGCTACACCGGCCATTTCCGAATCGAGCAGACGTGTTACAAGATCAATTACTTTGGCGATAACTTCAGAGAGTTGGTTGGAATTCTGAGTCATTTCATTAATATTCGAAAGCAAACTGTCACCCTTAAAACTAATCTTAGATTTGGTGATAACTTTAGCTGGTTGGTTGGAATTCTGAACCATTCCATTGATATTCGGAAGCAAACTGTCACCCCCTAAACTAATCTCATAAATTGTATTTTCCATAATATTAAGACTAAATGAATCATAAAAGTTATAATTTAATTTTCAGATATTTCTGAATATGTTTAATTATATCATGCTGAATTTTATATGTCCATTGACAAGTATAAGTAGCCATGATAAAGTTTTATAAGAATTGCGATAAAAACGAATGATCAACAGAAAAGGAAGTAAGGCTCGCACTCTCTGTAGTTTTGAGTCGGCCAAACGAAAAACCAAAAGAGGAGAACGAGCCAAAATCATAAAAAGAGTGGAAATAAAAATATGTTCTTTCTATGGAGCAATTCCCTTGAAGAGCCTTAATGCTACCTCAAGGGTTTTTTCTGCGTATTCCGTATCATTGATATGACAGTCCAAATAGTTCACCTCAATATCGGACCGGATATTATTTCGCAGTGTTTCTATGAAGGCCTTCCTTCCCTCAGGATTATGATACATCTTGTCCGGGCTATCGTAGATGAAAAACCCTTGCTCAGGTATCATAACGGCTACAGGACCTGAAGACTTGTTGAGCTTTGAGGCCATAACGTTGGCAGTCTCTACCATTTCTTCCATTGTTGGCTTCGCAGTCCCGAGAATCTCGTTATGTTCTATCGTGAATCTCCCCTGAGCCGCAAACTTCGGCATATCGATGGCATTCATCGTGAAGACCCCAATTGCTCCTGGACTCACAACATGAGGGATTCCCATCTCGACGGCGGCTTCCATTCTACCCGGAGAAGCACATGATCCTCCCGCGATCTCGTGCGTTAGCTCAAAGGGGCAGAGGTCAAGCATGCCCTTTATTACCCCCTGCCTGATGAGTTGTTCCATAATGCTTCCTTGCATGCTCACCGAGTGAGAGATCGTTACTTTGAAACCTTTCTCTTCCAAGCCCTTCTTTATCAAAGGAACGTAGCTGAGCCAGCCTATGGTGCTTATAGCAATCCAGGGTCCATCTTCGAGCGGTTCTTCCTCTTTCACTACCGAGGCTATGGACAGGGAAGCCCTTTTCAGATCTCTCTTCGACCACGGATTGAGTCCCCAAAAATCTGAGATGGGCTGTATCAGTATAATGTCAGACTTAACAAAAACGGGGTGAACGTAGTCCGATAAGGCCACGGTGGAGAGCAACACCTTGGGGAAACCGACGGGGAGTGCCCGGAGAGCCCTCAGGGCTACAGCGGTCCCCATGCTTCCGCCAATACAAAGAACCCCGTCTATTTTCCCACTAATGTATAGCTCTTCTGATACAATCATCTCAGCACCCCGGGCCAGTTCCTCCACGGCTACTTCATAACGCCCTTCGTCCGCTAAGGAAACGAGCTCCTGCACCGTACGGGAAACCGCTTTAGCTACTTGATGCCGTGTTACATCAGGTTCAAAAAAGGGTTTCCCTTTGAGCCCTAAATCCAGCACCATGCATCGAAGATCCATCGATTCGATTATATTCTTCATAAAAAGGATTTCTTCACCCTTCGTGTCAAGGGTACCTATAATCAAGATTGTCTTCTGATTACTACTCATGACGCTCACCTCCTATCTCATAGCGTTTCTCAATATCAACACCTCGAAGCCTGCCCTGGCCTGTTATACCACCAGGGTCACCTGTTCGGACCGGAGCACCTGCAGCAATGCTGCACTCGTATTCGACCGTTACCATAACTTACCTCCTTTTTCTTTTTATTTTGGAACAAACATTTCAAATCCTAATTTCCGCCGACCTTTCAAGCCACACACTGTAAGAACCATAATTTTTTCTTACGTTGCGATAACAAAAGGGATTCCGATAGATGTCAGAATTTTTAAGCATCTTTTCATATTCATCGATGATCTTCATATCACCTTGCTCGATGACCTTCTTTGCCACCTTCGTAGCATAAGAACCGGTGATCATTCCGTGGATGACTCCAGAACAACCACATGCTTCCCCAACGAAAACAACCCCATCTCTTACCATATGGTTGTAAAAATAACCCATTTGTTTTCTGTTAGGAAAACCTCCAACATATATAGGAAAAGATGAAGCAAGTTTCCTGGACAATAAGTTATCCCGCCTCGATCTTACCTCCGAAAAAGCTTTTATTGAAGAAAAAGAAGCAAGCGTGATGCCCCATCCATGGGGCCAGAGGGAACGGCTTCCAAGTGCAGGATCCCCGCACTCGTATATCTCGATTTGCCCGGGAGTTACCTCCCTCACGTTCACCAGTTCTATTTTAACACCCGGGTAAGTCTCGGACTCAGATTCAGAAGCTATCTCTCTATGCGCAAAACCGGAATTGGTGGCCGATTTCATGCCGTCGGCACAGATGGTAACCTTTGCCCTGACTTCGGGCAATCTATCAGATGCAGTCTGCACACCTACAACTCGACCGTCTTCTTTAATCAACTCTTTTGCCTTGACATTTAGAAACAGCTTCGCCCCTGCCATCACTGCAAGCTTCGCCAGCTCTCTATCGAAGAGTTCCCTCCGTACCAGATACCCTCCCCACCCCGTATCCTCAACATCTTCCTTAACCTGACCTGACAGAGGATCAATTATCACCATTCTGGTGACCTTCTGATGAGGCAGGGCGTCCTTGACCCCGGCGAACATTTTATCGGTGAACTCACACCCCAACAACCAACCGCTGCAATGTTTTGGCAAACCTACCGCTGCGTGTTCCTCAAGGACCACCACTTCAAGGCCTTCCTCTGCCGCTGTCTTTGCCGCCCAGAGGCCTGCCGGCCCTGCTCCGATAACGACAATGTCGCATTTCATAAATTAAATCCCTCCGAAATGCAATTTTGGAATTTACATTTATTCAAAGCCTTTCTATGGGTAGGTAATGTTAATGGGACCTGCAGCAAGCATCTTGTCGACTTCTGTTTCCATCATGACATACCGCAGCAAAAACTCTTCGTCGGAAACACCGGACCCAAGACCCATCTCCTGACGCAATTCTTTTATTGAAGGCTGAGGCAACTCTTGATTAAAAATGTCCTTCGCCTGGTGCTGACTTGCTATCTTGTCAAGTACGTTCGGGTCTATTGGCGCCGTAGGAGAGCCGAACCATTCAGCAGCATATTGGATTATCTCCACAGGAATTAGCTTATAGCGTTCTCCTGAGAGAACGTTCATGGTGGCCTGGGTTCCCACAAACTGGGAGAAGGGCGTAACCATAATGGGGTATCCAAGATCTTGCCGCACCCTCACAATCTCTTCCAGCACATCATGGAGACGGTCTTCCTTTTTCATTTCAGAAAGCTGCCGCCGCAAAGTGGTCATCATTCCTCCCGGAACATGATGGTTGTAGTAGTAAGCGTCATGCTCGACCGGTTGTCCCTGCGATAGACCTGCATGCTGAGCAACCTGCTGGAAATGGGCCGACATGTCAGCAAGACATTTTTTATTAAGGTTGGACCAGTACTTATCTTTACCCCAGAGCCACGAGGGCATCGTCTTTAAGGCCGCTTCATCCATATTCGTCCCATGACTGAGGTAAGGCAGGTTCTCCAGGATATTCTCCACAGCCGGCAATGAAGTGCCCTGGGCCAAAGGCGGCACCGCTGTGTGGACTACGTCCACGCCAAGCCTGATGGCCTCCAGATAACATATGGGCGCAAGCCCCGTGCTGCAGTGAGAGTGGATTTCCAAAGGTTTCTCACCGATCGCCTCTTTGATCGCCGGAACCAGGGTTCTGACGCGCTCCGGGGTCAAAAGCCCACCCTGATCTTTTATATACAGGGTATCTATGTCCTCACACCGGGCTAGTTCCCGTGCCTTCCGGGCATAGTACTCATCGGTGTGAACGGGGCTGATGGTAAAGGACAGTGCCGCCACATACTCTTCGATCCCCACTCTCTTAGCCATGCGGGCTACTTTTATAATAAGATCCACATCGTGGTTGGCGTCCACGATCCAGACGCGCCTTATCCCGTTTGCTGCGACACGCTCCATCACCAGGGACATGACGGAATCCGGAACTCGTTTAAAGCCCAGGAACCGCCTGCCCGTTGTTCCAAAACTCAAAGGAGTATTTTTGATCATTTTGGCAGCAAGCTTTATCTTCTCCCAGGGATTTTCCTTGTGATAGCGAACGGAGACACCCATATGGATGCTGGAATTAAAATCTATAGCCTTGAACCCTGCACGATCCATATCGGAGGCGGCAGAAAGGATCATCCCCGCAGTTAACCCGGTGGCGCCCCAGAGGCTCTGGTTGCCGTCCCGAACAGTTGTGTCTACAAATCTTACTTCGCCCATCTTAAATCCTCCATCATTCCTCGCTGAGCTTTCTAATTAGTTGTGTATTCAACTGGTAACTGGTCCCAATTCACACATCTTTACCTTGCTAAATATTTCATCAAATTCCTCCACCAGAGCTTTGGCGAACTCCGGGGCTTCAAGGTTACAGTCTACCTCAATGACCTTTACCTCGGGTTTCAGGTGCTTTTTCAACTCATCAACGAAGATCCGGTCTTCTTCCGGGTCATAGAGGATTGTTCCCTCCCCGTCGATGGACGACCAGCCTTTCAGCGGTATAATAAACTTCACCGGCCCTTTGGCTTTGTTGAGTTTCTCGGCGTAGAGCTTCGCGCCCATCCGCAGTTCCTCTCCGTTCAGGCGAGTCATATCCCTCATGGCATCCATCTTCCACACTTTTGGCCTTGAGGCGTATTTCTCCCTGTCTTTACGCGTGGGGCCGCAGCCGGTGAGGTTAAGGCAGCAGGGGGCCAGGACCTGGGGGACCCCCCTCTCCGCCGCCGCGTCGAGCCTCTCCATCCCTGCTGCTCTGTTCCCCTGCAAGACCTCCTCAATGAGTCCCGCAGGGACTATGTCAATCACACCGTCAAAAAACCCTTGCGATATGAGCCGGTCCATCGCCCTGTCGCTTATCCCCTGGGCATGAAAGGAACAGACATTATATCCTTTTTCCTCAAGAAGCTTCTCCACTTGCCGGGCACATTGCACCGAGAATCCAAGTTCCGTTATGGCCACCGAGGGATAAGGCAGTTTTATTGAGGTATAAGGACGGCTTTCTTCCACCATGCCGGAAATCGTTCCGGCGGTCTTTTCTAAAGCCTGCTTTACCAGATCGTTCATTCCGGCAAGTTCCATAATGCCTTGCATTACTACCATGTCCATGGCCCCAAACCACTTGGAAATAAATACCGACTGAGCAGCTGAAACTGAGATTACCTTTGGGATACCGAAAGGCAGCTTTTGTATTATACTCGATCCCATAAGAGCCATCGTCGACCCACCTAGCGCCACTACCCCGTCCACATCACCCTGTGCGCAAAGTTTCAGCGCCATCTGCCGGGCACCGGCGGTCATTTCCTTCGTTATTGCAAAACGGTCTTTCAGGCCTCTCAGCTCCTCCAGATTTTTGCCCACAAGGCGCACAATTTCTTCAGGAGTAATGTCGACTTCAAAGGAGGAATCGCCACCCATGCTGAGATCCATGAGAATAACTTGATGTCCCCTGCCCTTGATTCTCTCTCTAAGGTAATGTAGTTGTTCTCCCTTTGTATCCATGGTTCCAAGCACAAGTATCTTTTTCATGATAATCACTCCACAACAGAAATTTGGCAAATTTTATTTCATTTTAATTAACCGTCCAGCCCTCCGGACTGCAGCCACTCCGGTTTCCCCTCATATAACTTCACCAGCAACTGGGTTTTCATTTCCGAACGGGGCATTACTCCGGGAGGAACCATTATTACCTTGGCGGGGACAATCAATTTGGCCCGGATCGCCTCCTCCAGTTCCCGTTTTAGATTGCCGTCATTTTCAGGTTCAGCGGCTTCCACAACCACTTTTAAAGGCGGTTGGGCCAGCGGTCCCGGCTGATCAAGCAAAACCCTGATTTCCCCGGTTGTCCGAGGTGCAAAGCCGGAAACCACATCCCGCACCGCCGATGGGAAAAGATTAACACCCAGCACGATCAACATGTCATCGGTGCGCCCGATGCAGCAGATGCGCATGCTGGTCCGCCCGCAGCTGCAGCGGCTCGTCCAGGCTATTACATGATCCCTGGTCCGGAAACGGAGCAGCGCCGAACTTTCGCGGTCAATGGCGGTGTATATCAATTCGCCAGTTACTCCATCCTCCAGCTCTTTTCTTTCTCCGGTTTCCGGATCAATAATTTCAGGGATAATAAATTCCTGGCCGCAAAAATGCATCCCTTCCTGAACTTCGCATTCACCCCAGATTAACGGCGCCATGTCGGCATTGCCCATGGCCTCGCACAGTCTGGCTCCCCAATCCTTTTCAATCTTTTGGCGAACGCTGGGAATTCCGCCGCCTGGCTCCGCCCCGCAGTGAATGCCGCGAATGCTGAATTGGGAAGGATCCTTGCCGGTTCTTTCCCTGATATATTCCGTCAGATAATTGGCATAGGATGGAGTACAGGCCATGTAATCCGCCTTGAGATTTTCCATGGAAGCAAGAATCGGTTCCGAAGCGCCGGTACCGATAGGCACCAGGGTGGCGCCGATGGTTTCAACGGCCGCGGAGCTGGGCAGTTCCCCCACAAAAAATCCGATACTAAGGGCAAAAATGACCGTGTTATGGGGTCTGAGGCCAGTGGCATAATAGGCCCGCGACGCCATTTCGTTCCATACCTCCCGGTCGTGGCGGGTGATGGCGACAAAGCTCGGCCGGCCTGTGGTCCCTGAGGAAGAGTGAATGCGGATGGTTTTGTCGCGCGGTGCCGCAAGATAATCCCCCAAGGCCGGATATGCAATCTGGCTTTTCCGCAATTCTTCCTTGGTAGTGAATGGAATCAGCCTCAAGTCGTCCAGCGTCTTGATGTGTTCCGGTTTTAAGCCAATCGCATCAAACTTTTTGCGGTAAAACGGAGAGTTTTCGTACAGATAAATTACCTCCGGCGCAGTTTTTGTTCCTGGATCTCCCGTATTTCTCCGGCAGCCATCGTCTCCACTTTAGGGTTAAAGCAATCAACACCCATACATTACACCAACCTTCTTTTTTTGTTTTTTGTGATAATTGAGATTTTTCCGAACAAGTCAATTATAACTAAATACAAGATAAAATAAATCACCCCCGGAAGGTGAACCTGCCAGGGTTTTTTCCTCTTTACAGGATGAAAGCATACCCAGGACAAGCCGTAACCAATAGGATTTGCAAACCCGTATGATCCGAATCGAGCAGCCGGGTTACCGGGTCAACCAGTTTAGCGATGACTCCAGGGAGGCAGATAAAAATGTGAAACAGCCGGGTAAACCCCGGCCTGTTCCACATTTTATCAACATTAATCACTTTAACGCATGTGGGCAGATTATGTTCTATGGATGTTATGCCTATTGTTTCTCAGGCAGTTGGCTGACGGTTTGGTTATTAACGGCCACCGGCTTAAGATTTATCTATTGGAGGGAGTAAGATAGAAAGGATGTTGACAATGGCTCAGATACAGAATACTGGCGTATCGAGGTTGATGCTGTTGTTTATTTAGTTGGCCATTGCCTTTTCATTCCTGAGGACTAACACCTTCGGAGCTGTTTCAATATACAGGAGACAAACCCCCGTTGCAATCAAGAGAGCTATTCGCAGGCAATACAAGGAATTCCAAAATCTTGAGCCATGATCACTTGGCTATCCAGAAAGAAGTTATTCCCCTTTATTAATATTTCTTGTGATACAATCGTAAATTTTCTGAATGCATTAATATAAATTTACAGCCGGTACAGATAACGGTTTTTTATTGCATACAAAAGGATTTAGGTTTATCTCGCCTCAAATTGCATGCCGAATTACGTGTACGCAAGACTGGAGGAAATCCATTATTTCAGTATATGAAGCATTTTAAGTATTCAGCAATCGTTTATTTACTGCAAGGTTATTTTTGTCCTTCAAGTACAAATTCTCCTGACTTTCCTTCTATTGCTCTAATACCTTTAACGCTTCCCAAGCAAATATTTTTGCCGTCGGCGTAAAGAACCATTCTTCAACATTTTTATATAGCCTTTTCCAGTTTTGGTCGTGCACCATTCTAAACCGTTCGGTATTAATCTCAAAACCGCGGGGGGAAAAACGAAATAGTTTGTCAGAGCTGAAGCATGAATTTACAATATAGCTATAGCAAGGGATATAAGGATCT
>JAENYQ010000096.1 GCA_016841675.1 Desulfotomaculum sp. | reverse complement strand
GATTCGTTTATCGTGGTGCGGGCGCGCGTGAAAAATTGCTATGAATACAACGAATCTGTCATTCTGAGCGCAGCGAAGAATCTTAAAGACCAGATCCTTCGCTACGCTCAGGATGACAAGCTTAATCTTGACGAAGGTAGATTGTATTCGTTTATCGTGGTGCGGGTACGCATGGTAATTCTGAACGAAGTGAAGAATCTTTCTTTAAAATCCTTCGCAATGCTCAGAATAGCACCATAAAGATTAGTTTCCAGGGATCTGAGGATTCTAAATCGTAGGGGTACCCCTACGATAACTATTGGTGATATGCTATTGGTACATAATACCACAAAGGTCATTTTTTAGCTTAATAGTTGTTCCGGAAGTATATTTATAACCCTGGGCGGGTATAATCTAAAGTGGAATACTTGTTTAATAATGGTAGAGGTGGAAAATATGAACCATATAAAATTAGCGTTTATAAATCGGTTTAAGCCGGTACGAAGTAAAATAATCTGTTTCTCAACGGCGTTGTTGCTTTTGATAAGCTGGCTACTGGTTGTACCATACCCGGTTCAGGCCAGACTGGATGAACTGGTTAGGGCTGATGCCCCGTATCCGGCCCCGCCCGCTGAAAAACCGGAATCCGATTCGGACAGGACGGTGTCAGCAGCCTCCACCCGGATGTATATTGTGCGCAAAGGTGACACCTTGGGCGCCATTGCACGCAGATATGGCTTCAGTGAAGAAAAACTAGCCCAGGCGAATCATCTGCGGGACACCAACCATATCTTCGAGGGACAGGCTTTGATGATCCCGGGCACCGTATTGCAATACCGGGTTAGCGGCGGTGAAACCCTTAGTGCCATCGCGCATAAGTTTGGTGTGCATAGTATGGAATTAGCTCGGATGAACGGACTAGCCGATCCGGATCACCTGCGTGAGGGACAACAGTTATCCATTCCTGCGGGACAAGGCGGGGGCAGTCTACAGGTTTCACGAGCATTGCCCTTGGGCCAGCTACTCTGGCCGGTACAAGGCTGGCTCAGTTCTCCATACGGTATGCGTGACGGTGCTATGCACGAGGGTATCGATATAGCGGCTGACCAAGGGCAGCCAGTTAAGGCAGTAAAAGACGGTCGGGTTGCGTTTGCCGGTCCCCGGGGTACCTACGGTGAAACTGTGATTATCGATCACGGTGCCGGTCTGCGCACCCTTTATGCACATAACTCCCGCCTGCTGGTGAGCGAGGGGCAGCGGGTGTTGGCCGGGCAGTCCATTGCCCGGATTGGCAGTACCGGTCGGTCCACGGGCCCGCATCTGCACCTGGAAGTGCTGCTAAACGGTGTGCCCTTTGACCCGCTGCTTTGCCTGCAGCGCACTTACGCCTAACAGAGCGCAGGTCTGGCATATCTACAAAGCAACCAGCGTCTCGGTTAGCCGGACGCTAAAGGACGGGGCCTAAAAACCCTGTCTTTTTTATGCATTAGTATATAAAATGGTTGCATTTTGTTCACAAAAACTTAGCAGCAGTAACACAGTGTTTTTTCAAACAAGTATTATTGTTACTGTGATGCAAATTTATGCGCATAGTGGTAAAATAATAAATCATCATCAGGCTAAGGACCTGGTATTTGGAGTGACTAACAGATGTACAAATTATTATATGCCGACGAACAGGGGCGCATGTTCGATTACGCCATGGCGGCGGTGGGACGCACCGGGGAGCGCTTGGTGGAAATATTAGATGAGGATATTACTCCATTGCCTCAAGGGGCTTCGCTGGTTTTATTGCCCGGCAGTACGCCGGTGGGTATCGGCGGCAGCGGGGCTTTTAAATTGCTGGAACAATCGCCTGCAGGCGGCCCGGCCCGGGCAGTTGGGGCACTACTGCCCCAGGGGTATACCCGCACCCTGCTGCCCGGTTACCGCCGACGGGAAACCCTGCCGCTGCCCCTGATGGGCTACGCAGCGGTGGCCTGGCGAGAAGACAGAGTTTATGTCGCCGCCGTTCGCACTGATAACCCCGACCCCTGGGATCCCAGGCATTACAACTCGAGGGATCTCAAAAAAATGGTTCAGGAACGTCTGGAGACAGTGCCGAAGAACCGCCTTGTAAAGCATCTGGCCCACTGTGCCCTGGATTACAGTTGCTATACCGCCCAGAATGTTTTTTACGCCAGATGGGAAGGGGGACTGCCCATTTCACCAACGTGCAATGCTCGATGTTTGGGCTGCATATCATTACAGCCGGCTCAGTGCTGCCCTTCCCCCCAGTCCCGTTTAAACTTTAGCCCTACCTTGGAAGAGGCCGCAGAGGTGGCGATGCATCACCTGCGACACGCCCCCGATGGCATAATTAGCTTTGGCCAAGGCTGCGAGGGAGAACCATCGCTGGCAGCGGAGAAGATATCAGCGGTGATCAGAACAGTACGCCGGGAAACCGGCCAAGGCACCATAAATATGAACAGTAACGCCGGGTATACCCGTGGTGTTAAGGAAATTTGCACGGCAGGGCTTGACTCTATGCGGGTAAGCCTGATTAGCGCCCGGGAAAATGTTTATAACGCCTACTACCGCCCCCGGGATTATCGCCTTGCGGATGTGGCCCGGTCGATTAGGATAGCCAGGGAGCGGGGTGTGTATGTTTCGCTTAATTTGCTGGTGCTGCCGGGGCTGAACGACCTGGATACCGAGTTGAAAGCGCTGACGGAATTTATCATCCGCAATGACGTCAAACAGGTGCAATTGCGCAACCTGAACATCGACCCGGACTATTTCTGGAGCCACATTAACTCGGAAGGAGAAATACTGGGCGTTTTGCGTTTTGTTGATGAGCTACAAAATATACAGGGCCTGGATGTGGGCAATTTTACCAAACCCGTGGGGAAATAAAGAGCATGCCTATATTAATTCTTGCTTGCTAAAAATCGTTATGCTATAATATTTAAGTGTCTATGCCGATAAGCCAAGGCGTGACCTGCATTTTATCCACGCTTAAATAGGAAAGAGGTGAACCCCCGTGAAAGAAAAAATTCATCCCCAATACCACGAGGCCAAAGTGTCCTGCGTGTGCGGTGAAAGCTTCGTCACCAGCTCCACCAAAAAGGAACTTAAAGTAGAAATTTGTTCCAAGTGCCACCCATTTTATACCGGTTCCCAGCGTAGTATCGAAACCGGCGGCCGGGCCGAAAAATTCCGCAAGAAATATGGCATAAAGTAAATTTTTGCAATAAGCTGGATGGCAGGGCGGGCGCTCTGCTTTTATTTTATGCTTGGAAAATAGTGGTTTATTGAAAGTCTTTTTGATTAATGTCCTGGTGGTGAGGCGTGCGCAAGGACGACAGGGGTGAAGTCGATGTTAGACAAACTAGACCGGTTGGAAAGAAAATATGACGAACTGAGCGAAATGATTGCCGATGTTGAAGTAATGGGCGATCAGATTCGCTGGCAGCAGTATGTCAAATCCCACTCAGAAATTAGTGAAGTGGTGGGTGTTTACCGCGATTATAAAAAAACGTCGGCTGAACTGGCGGATGTCAAGCAGATGCTGCAGGATAAACTGGACTTGGAAATGCATGAACTGGCTGAACTGGAAGCAGATGATCTAACGGAGCAAAAGGAACAGTTGGAGCAAAAGCTGAAGTTTTTACTGCTACCTAAAGATCCCAAAGACGAAAAAAACGTAATTATGGAAATTCGGGCCGGCACAGGTGGAGAAGAGGCGGCCTTGTTCGCATCGGACCTGTTCCGAATGTATACCCGGTTTGCCGAAATTAAGGGTTGGCGCACCGAGATAATGGAATCCAATTTAACCGATTTGGGCGGCGTCAAGGAAGTTGTTTTTCTAATCGAGGGACGCGGCGCTTACAGCCAGCTAAAGTTTGAAAGCGGCGTGCATAGAGTGCAGCGGGTACCATCCACCGAATCCGGTGGACGCATTCATACCTCTGCCGCCACAGTGGCGGTACTGGCCGAGGCCGAGGATGTAGAGGTGGACATCAATCCCAACGAACTGCGGGTTGACGTGTTTTGTTCCACCGGGCCTGGCGGACAGTCGGTGAACACAACCCAGTCGGCAGTACGCATCACCCACCTGCCCACGGGTGTAGTGGTGTCCTGCCAGGATGAAAAGTCGCAGCACAAGAACAAGGAAAAGGCCATGCGCGTAATGAGGGCCCGTCTTTTGGACCAGGCCCAGCTGGAACAACATCAGGAAATGGCCAGTGACCGCAAATCCCAGGTGGGCTCCGGTGACCGCAGCGAGCGGATCCGCACCTACAACTTCCCGCAGAACCGGGTCACCGACCACCGTATCGGCCTGACCCTGCACCGACTGCAGGATGTTTTGATGGGCAACCTGCAGGAAGTGGTAGACACCCTGAACACCACCGACCAGGCGGAAAAGCTGCAGCAGGTGGATTAAAACAATGCCGGGGATAACTTTGGGGGAAGCCGTTTATCGGGCGTCTCGCCTGTTAAAAGAAAAAGGTGCTGCTTCGCCGAGACTGGACGCCGAGGTGCTGTTGGCCCACGTGCTGGGCCAGGACCGGGTCTACCTGTACCGGGAATCAGGACGGCAGTTGGACACGGCTGATGCAGGCCGGTATAGTAAACTGCTGGAGCGGCGGACCACTGGTGAACCGGTAGCTTATCTGACCGGACATAAGGAATTCATGGGGTTTGACTTTCTAGTCGGGCCCCGTGTTTTAATTCCCCGGCCTGAAACCGAGCTGATGGTGGAGTACGCCCTGGGTTTGTTTAAGGGGTGGGCCGGCGCACAGGTTGCCGTCGACGTAGGTACAGGCAGTGGAGCGGTGGCCGTGAGCCTGGCCCGACTGGCGCCGGATTGCGCAGTGTACGCCACTGATGCTTCGGCAGCTGCTCTGGCGGTGGCCCGGCAGAACGCCAGCCGGCACGATGTGCCGGTTTATTTTGGCCACGGGGATCTGTTGGGCCCACTGCAGGGAGTGCTGGAACCCGATGCGGCGGCGGTTATTGCAGCCAACCTGCCTTATATACCCCAAGGTGACCTACCCGGTTTGCCCCGTGAGGTGTGGGGCTTCGAGCCCCACGAGGCTTTGGACGGCGGCCCGGACGGCCTGGAGCTTTACCGCCGACTAATACCGCAAGCCCTGAATCTCTTGGCCCCGGGCGGACATTTACTTATGGAAATTGGCCCCGACCAAGCGCGGAGCGTATTGCAGTTGACGGCCAATCACCTTTGGGAGGCCAGCGTATTGCCTGACTTGGCCGGCCGGCCACGGCTGGCAGTAGCCCGCAAAAAATCCCGTAAAAAATAACATGATTATATCCTTTACTCAGTAATCCTCATTGATGAGATAAACATTTTTAATAAACAATTGTGCACCGCGGGGGGAGAGCTGTCATCTAAGAGCGTTAGCGAAGGATCTAGATTCTTCACTTCGTTCAGAATGACACGACGCTGTACCACTTACTGAGTTAACGGTATAACCATGAGAAATAAACATCATTAGTAAAAATAGGTGCTAGTGCACTGTCGCGGCACAATCAGTGTGTGAATGAAAATCAAACGTATGAAGGCGATCCGGCGGTATCCGCAGAGAGCGGTGCACCTGATTGCGTTGTCTAGCCCGTCATGCCCCCGAATTCATGGCTACTTAGGGTGTAAGTAATGGTTAGGCAGTTAGCCGCGCGCGATCACCAACAGTCTTGCCAAACACAACAAATAGAATTGCAAGAGCGACCGGAGCGATACACCGGACCGCGAGATACCAGTAACGCTCATAAGTATTTTCAGGGTAGACCACCATGCCGCTAACGCGGCATCATCAGAAGGATGAAGATCTGCTTGGATTGTCATTCCGAACGAAGTGAGGAATCTAGATCCTTCGCTACGCTCAGGATGACAACCTAAAGTCTATTTCAGGTTGACAAGATAGTTGATGGAAATTTATTCACAGCGTATATATGTCATCAGGGCAATAAACACTTTTAGTTTTATTTGCCTTCATGTACCGAAGCAAGTTCTTCGGTACATGAAGGCAAATCTACGTTAAACCTGGCTCCCTTGCCCGGAGTACTTAGAACATTGATGGACCCGTTATGGTCGTATACTATTTTGCTGGTGATGGCTAAACCAAGCCCGGTGCCTTCATCCCTGGTTGTGAAATATGGATCAAAAATACGCGCCTGCAGGGATTTATCTATTCCCGGGCCGTTATCCTCCACCGACAATCTTGCCCCATTCCTGTACTTAAGGGTGATTAATCGCACGGTGCCCTTGGGTCCGGCTGCCTGGATGGCGTTATTGATGAGGTTAATGATTACCTGTTTAATCATGTCAGCATTGCCTTTCAACGGGGGCAGGCCGGGCTCCTGAAATCTGGACAATTTAACTTCCCGCAGCACCGCTTCATTATGCAGTAACTCCCATATAGAATCTATAATTTCATTAAGGTTAATCCGCTGCATCTGCATATTCCCGGGCCGGGCCAGTTTAAGAAATTCCAGTACAATAACGTTAATGCGGTCTACTTCAGATAGTATAATCTTGAAATAGCTTTCCATGTCCCCAATGCGGTTTGCTTTCTTTTCCATTATTAGTTGTAAAAAACCTCGTATGGATGTCAGGGGGTTTCTTATTTCATGGGCGGTTCCGGCGGCCAGTTCACCAATGGCGGAAAGGGTGGCTGAACGCTGCATTTTCCGCTCGGTTTCTTTTCGATCACTGATATCGTTAATAATACAAATATAGCCGATGATTCCCCCGCTTTTGTCGCAAAGGTCCGCGCAATTAATCAATAATGCCCGGTCTCCCAATTCCATTTCATAATTATCAGACTTAAACGGCCCGGCGGTGTTTCCCGCCATGCGGCCCAGGTACTCCGCCAGGGTTTGATTTAACAGCTGCTGCCTGGTAGTGCTCAGTAAACATTCGGCCTGCTGGTTCAACTCTATAATGCTGCCCGAGGCATCGGCAAGAATTACCCCGGCATTAATGAAACTAATAAAATAACTGGTGAGAACCTTTTCCTGCTCCAACTTTTGAGACAAGGAAATGTCGTGAATACATACAAACGTACTGCCATTATCCAACCCAAAATTAACCGGGTACACAATACATTGTACCGGGATCAACCGCCCCCGACTGTCCACGGCCTGCCCGAAAACCGGGTTAGCACCGGACTTTTCGTCCCTGAGCTGAAAGCCGCCCGTGTTTAGGAAAGGCAAGTGTCTGGCCGCGATTTCGGTAATTGGTTCGTCTTCTTTAATAGCTGTTTTAATCAGCTCGTTGAAACACTGGTTACTGTGAATAACCCGGCCCCGGTGGTCCACGTGCAGGGTGGCGATGCCCAAGTTGTTCATGGTTTGCTTCAGGTATTTATCGCTGGACCAGAGCTGATAGAAAAGGGTTTTAGTATATTCGAAAGACTGACCAATGAACCAGGCGGTTGTAGTCAACAGGGCCAGGATTAAAACCTGCTCGGTGATAAAATCGGTATTAATATTGGTTTGTATAATACCGGTTGTAATTATGGACAGCGACATCACAAGGGCTGTAATTATGCCGTAAACAGTTCCACAGACAATGGAAGTGAGTATAACGGGCACAATGGTAAGTATACTAAGCCCTGTCATGGCGATTACCCCGGTGATGATTGGTATATATATGGCGCAGATGGTGAATGTGTACAAGGATTTATAGATGTGCAGGTGCTGATGATCGCCGAGGAAGGTTTTAGAAATTATTTTATGCTGGGCCGGTATCAAGGCCAGAGCTGCGACCATGCATATGAACCAGAGCAGGTTATATCCGTCGGTCAGCTGCATCTGGGTGGTCCGCAGCCATCCCACCAGGCAGGTGGCGGTTAATATGCTGTAAGTAAGATGAGCGAAAATGTAACAATCCTTTAGACGGTTTAATCCAGTTTCCAACTTCTTCATGCTACCCTCCGAACAACGAAATAAAGGCACGGCTAATCACCGTGCTTTATTTATGGAGTTTGTTTAACTTGATAATGATTTATTGTCCGAATTATTTCTTCCCCGCAGATACCAGTCTGTGCGTGAGATTACTAAGACGGTCAAGCATACAAGAATAATTTTAACCCAGGCAAAAATAACCCAATAAAACATATTTTGCGCCAAGTCGTTTATGTCCATGGCAAAAACATATTTAATTACCACAAACCCAAACAATTCAAAGATGTTTAAAATGAGCAGTCCAACAACACTGGCAATCATACTGGTTAGCTTGGGGATTTTAAAAAAATGAGCCACCAACAGGGCCATCACTATTATAGCTGCAGCTGTATGAATACCGGTTATAAACAACTGTAAGCGAAAAACCAACACCACTGTAGCGGTAAGCGCTCCTATGAATAAAACAATACTCCATTTATACTTGATTCTTAATAAAGTAATGGTAAGCAAGGCAATAACAATACCTTCCGGTAGGCCAAAGATTAGGAAACTGAATAATTCATTAGCGGCGTTATTAATCATTTCATGGCCTCGGGCACTTCGGGTTCATACCACTGGACAAAACATGCCGATGCCGCGCTAATTTGCGCGATCAACAGCAGTGAAGTGGCTAGCAGCACTATTAATGCTTTTTTCACTCTAATCCCCCCTTTCTTAATTATAATTAAATAACATTGGTAAATCTAGGTGTTACGTGAGCCAATATGCCCTGTTGGTGGCAAAAATTTAACAGGCAGTATAAATAAAGACTGAATCACCAGCCCCGTTGTTATGCCCAGCGGCAGAACCGGCTGCTCAAAAATCCCATGCAGCGGTGCTAAGGCTATGGTGGCCCAAAAAACCACCACTGCCACGGCGGCCATTTTTAACTGGCGCATTTTGGTTGGCGCAAATTGCTTGCTGGGGATGGTTACCGGAGCGCTGGATACCACTGTAAAAAGGGCCAATACCAACCCCAGGGCGGTTATTAGCAGAACGTATTCGCCGGCTGCCCGGGCAAAGGTATTGACCAAAAAGCCCAGCATGGTAAACACCCCAACCGTAAGTACCCAGCATATCACTGGACCCGATTGGTGGCGGCCGCCTGCAAAAAGTCGCAGGGAGAAAGCTGCCGCCCAAATGATCACGGTGGTATGTAGTGAACCCAGTAGCCAGGAAAACATTATAATTCCGGCCAACGCTGTGGCATTTAACGCCAGCACCTTTATGGCATAGGCAAAAATCTCGGCATCTTGGTCGGCGCGGTCTGGATGACGGGTTGCGCTGGCTAAGCGACGGGAAATGCTTTGTATGGAAGGCGTCATCGAAAAACCCCCTTCTTCTAATGTTGATAGGCTGCTATAAGCGGAAACAGGATTAGTTAGGTTAATTGTCTGGATAATTTATACACATAATTGCAAAATCCTGCCCAAAAATGCAAAATAGTTCCTACAAATAACAGCAAATTCCGAAATAATTCGAGCCTCAGTCGCGTGCCGCCGTTTCTTTTAACCCTGCTTCTATTGTGATATACTACCTGAGAGAAACTGGAGCGTGGTAATACATGGAACAGGGGCGTTTGTCCACCCGGGTTCGGGTGGTGGAACCGGGTGCCGAAGATGGCCCGGTGGTACTGGAAGCCGGTGCGGTGCTGCGGGCGGGAGGGCTGGTGGCTTTTCCCACTGAGACTGTTTACGGATTGGGAGCCAGTGCCTTGGACGAGCAGGCCGTGGCAGGAATTTTTAAGGCCAAAGGCAGGCCCGCTGACAACCCTTTAATTGTGCATATAGATTCATTTGCCAGCCTGGGCCAATACTTCCCGCTGATTACGGAACGGGTGCGGCTTTTGGCGGCTCATTTTTGGCCCGGGCCTTTGACGCTGGTTTTAAAAGGTGGAGACAGATTTCCTGCCGTAGTATCGGGCGGGTTGGGCACAGTGGCCGTTCGGGTGCCCGCCCATCCCGTAGCTCTGGCCCTAATCAGGGCCGCCGGAGTACCCGTGGCCGCTCCCAGTGCTAATGTTTCCGGCGGGCCCAGCCCCACCACGGCCGCCCATGTGTTGGACGACCTGGATGGGCGCATCGACCTGGTGCTGGATGGCGGGCCTGCGGGGCTGGGAGTGGAGTCTACGGTGTTGGCTCTTTCGGGGGCTTTGCCGGTGATTCTGCGACCTGGCGGGGTAACCCCACGCCAATTGGAAGCAGTACTGGGGCCGGTAAAACTGGACCCGGCCGTAAATGGCGCGTCAGGGGACGCCAAGCCGCGTTCTCCAGGCATGAAATATACCCATTATGCTCCCCGGGTGCCGGTGGTTCTGTTTGACGGCGATAACCGTGCCGGGATTGTGAAACGGATTCTGGCTGAAGCAGAAAATATGGTAGCCCGGGGGCAGCGGGTAGGTATTTTGACCTGCCGGGATAACGAGTTAATGTATCAGGGCCGGGGATACGCTGTAATTGCGACCGGGTGGCGGGATGACCCGGGATCTATTGCCGCGGCACTGTATGAATCGCTGCGCTGTTTCGACCGGCGGTCAGTGGATGCTATTCTGGCCGAAGGTGTCCCTGCCAAGGGGTTGGGCCTGGCGGTCATGAACAGACTGCTCCGGGCAGCTGGTGGAAACGTGATTAAGATATAATAAAGTAAACAACCTTTTGAGGATTAAGGATGTTCATCCGTGGACCGGCATAAATATTTGATAGGCATGCCGGGACTGGCCAACAGCTGTCCTATAGCCGGGCACGATACGAGGAAATGTATTTGGCGCACATTTCTTGACGGGGGAATGATTTTGGGTATTTATACGATCTTTGCCCTGGCGGTGGCACTGGGAACCGACGCATTTTCCATGTGTCTGGGCCTGGGTATTGCCGGAGTCGCCATCCGCCAAATTTTATTGATCAGTTTTACTGTACTTGCTTTTCACATTCTAATGCCTCTGGTGGGCTGGTATGCCGGCGGATTAGTCGGCGCACTGGTGGGCCGGGCGGCCGCCATTGCCGGCGCCTTGCTGTTGCTATACCTGGGGTTAAAAATGATTCGCTCGGCCCTGAGCGGCGGTGATGCCATGGACCCCAAAGTGGTGCTGGTGAACACTTGGGGCTTACTTTTGTTGGCGGCCAGTGTGAGCATGGACGCGCTTAGTGTAGGTTTTTCGCTGGGGACCAGACAGGTTAATCTGCCGCTGACTGTCGGTATCATCGGTCTGGTAGCCGGTGTAATGACTGCCTCCGGGTTATTGTTAGGTCGGTTTGTTGGTATCAAGGTAGGCGAACGCGCCGTGCTGGGCGGCGGTATCCTCTTGGTGGCCATTGGGGTGCGGATGATCTTTCCTTAATATAAGGCCAATCAGCTTAGCCATTGGCCATAATAATTGACTTTTACAGACCTCGGACAAGCATGCGCGTTGACTTAAAAAGTATTCAAGGAGTCTGAGTCGGGAATGACAGCAAAGCGTTTAATCAAGAAAAAAATACTTTTTGTTTGCACCGGTAATACATGCCGCAGCGCCATGGCCGCTGCACTGGCCCAAATGTTCCTGGCAGGCAGGCCTCTGGAAGGGGTGCAAGTGGAGATTGCTTCGTCGGGCCTGGCAGCTATGCGGGGAGACAGTGCCTCAGCGGGTGCTTTAACGGTGATGCGGGAGAAAGGGATCGATTTGAGCGGGCACCGAGCATCGTTGCTAACCAGGCAGGATGTTATGGGTACGGACCTGGTGCTGACCATGACATCCGCTCACTGGGAAGCATTATGCCGGTTGACGCCTTCCTGCACAGGTAAAATCCACCCCCTGACCCAGTACGCCGGCACCTTTGGTGATGTGCCCGACCCGTTCGGTCAAAATGACCATGTTTACCGCCGGGTGGCCGCCGCGTTAGAAGAACTGGTAGCGTCTGCCATGCATCGGTTCATTGTAGACCTTGGTGTCAGACGTTGAAATTCGGTGAAATTTATTTCATGGTTATACCGTTAACTCAGTATGTGGTACAGCGTCGTGTCATTGCTATGAATATAACGAATCTGTCATTCTGAGCGCAGCGAAGAATCTTAAGGCCCAGATCCTTCGCTGCGCTCAGGATGACAAGCTTAATCTGCAAAGTGAGTAATTT
>JAENYQ010000095.1 GCA_016841675.1 Desulfotomaculum sp. | reverse complement strand
TTTTGCATTTTAAGCATGGCTTTAATGTACCCGGTTCAAGCCTTATGTCAGCCGATCTTTGTAATTGTTCCGCCATATTAAACCACTTCCCTTTATATTATCAGTTATTTGCATCAGGTTTATAAGCACTAGGTTTATTAAACCAGATTGCCAACATTTAAAAACTCAAGGTCTTCAGGCCCAAAATCCTGCTCGTTCCTTGCAATAATCGTTTCCTGCCCATACCTGGCAATATCCACAAAACGCGCACTGAACCCAGAAACACGAACAATCAAATCCTGATGCTTTTCCGGTTCTTTTTGGGCGGCTCTCATTTCAGCCGTGCTAACCACATTGAACTGGACATGGTCAATATTTAAATCACACCAGGTGTCCATATAAGCCTTCCAAATTTTGAAGCCGTGCTTGCTCCTCATGAGCGGAACCGAAAGACGCTGGTTCAGCAGATTAGCCTTTTGCGAGGTGGAATCAACTCTGGAAACGGACCGCAATACCGCCGTCGGGCCTTTTTTATCAGTTCCCATATACGGGGAGATACCGCCATCGTCGGCGGCCTCACCGCCATATCTGCCATCCGGGGTCGGACCTGTCCGGGCGCCGACTTCCATATAGAGACCCACCGCTTGACCCACCGGCATTACCGGACCGCCCGAGTAGTTTGTTATTTTCCTCATCTCTCCTGAGATGATATCTTCGTAAAATTGTTTAATTATCTGATCAGCATATTCATCGTCATTTCCCCACTTGGGCGCATTCAGGAAATCGCGCCTCATACCTTCGTAGCCTTCCCAGTTACAGTGCAAAGCCGTTACCAACTCATCTATCGTATATTTCTTGTCGTCAAAAATAAGCTTCTTCACGGCAACCAGTGAATTTGCCGCTACAACAGTGGTTATGGGGTTATGCCAACCATTTGGCTGCTCCGACAATTCCATTGCGTCCATTCCTAGTTCCATGCAGCCATCGTCAATGCTTGATACAAAGGGCATTTGAAGGTGCCTTGCTTCCATATACCGCGATACATCCTTTGCCCTGATAACTAAGCTCATACAATATTGATACTGTTTTCTATACGCTTCCCATAAATCTTCAAATGTCTTAAATTCCCTTGGGTCGCCGGTTTTTAAACCAAGCTGCATGTCCGAATATGACCAGTCATGCCCGTCGTTTAATGTAATTTCCATAATTTTAGCCGGAAAAACCGAGCCCCCACCCTCTGACCTGGTTTTTTGGGTTTTGCGCCTGCCCACAAGTCCAGGTGACATACAAAGAACGTTAGCCCAGTCATGGGCTTCTTCCAAAGTAGCACCGTTGTTGTTTTTACTAAATCTCCCATAATAAAGCATTTGTGCCGTATTGAGGGGATCGTTTTTAATTGAGGGGTAACCCAATCCGTCCCTAATACATTCAAAAACCTTTTGTTTTGTCTTAATGCGGCCCTTGGGACTCCATCTAAATACGATGGATGGTTCTGTAGTTCTTATATTTCTTGCTGCTTCAAGGATGGCGTCAGTACAGTCGTTGCACCCGTCGCTGCCATCCCTGTTCAAACCGCCAAGGGTAAAAATGAACAGGTCATTGGAACCCGGGAAGATTTCCCGGTAACCTCTTGATTTACCGGCACCGTGTTCGGAAATTTTTAATCGCTCGCACTCAAACAGTTCAACTGCGTCCTCGTGAGTCATGGGCTGGACTGTTTTGTCAATTACACTGGCCTTGTAATGCGGCCAGCACAATTTATCTTCCTTTTGGGCGTACCCGCTGGCGTACCGGTCAATGGCATGACAAATAAGGTAAGTAAACCATTTGGATTGCATCGCATCCCTAAGACCTGTGGCGGACTCCGCGGGCATTCGCTGACAGATGTCCGCCAGCATCAATAATTCGTCTTTTCTCTTGTGGTTAGTTTCAAAATGCTCTGCCACAATCTTGCATAACCGGGCATGGCGCCTAGCCCAGGCAATAACCGCTTTGTCGGCAATGATCATGGCTTGCCAAGCATCAATTTTGGCCAATAACTCGAGTCTTTCCGTGGCATTCCAATGTGGTGCAGCGAGAGTATCCATAGATTCTTCGATATGTTGCTCAGCCATTTCAATCCGTTTTAGCAAACCGTCTTCAAGCACTGTCTCATATGGAGGTACAATACTGTTATAACCCGTTGCAAAAGAAGGTGCCTCCATAGTGCTCACCTGATACATTTGCATTAACTCTTCCGGCTTAAAGTAAACTTCACAGCGAGATTGTAAAGAGTATCTTTTCCAATACTCCTTAATGGCTGTAGCTTCTTCTACAGGTTGTGGAGCATACCGGGGACTTTGGATGTAATCCTCCACCGCCATGTAGGCCAGTTCCGGATACAGCGGAATATAGTTGGGGTGTTCCGCATGATAGCCAATAATCAGTTCGTCTTCCTGCAAGATAACGGTACACTTGTTTAAAATATTGGCGAGACCTAAAGCCCTTCTTATTATTTCCGGTTTTCCATCAGATTCCTTATGTGATTCAGTGATTAAACGCATCCGCTCTATACCCGCTCTTACACCTTCATCCACGAATTCTCCCGCTGTTGCATGCTTCCAGCGACACCTGTCTTTAAGTCTTTTTGTTCTTTTAGTAGTTGGTCGCGATAAATTCTGGTGGATTTCTTCATCGGGCACCTTTTCCTCTGCCGGGTTATCATAAGGGAACTCAATAATTTTACCATTATACTCAATTGGGTTATGCCTAGTTGCCATAAAGTGTATAACCTCCTTTTTTTAAATCATTCTAAGGTGACGAAAAATTATTTAGCTTTTTTTTGTAAAACAGCTGCAGTTATCTGCCGACATGCCACCCATTACCGGTTTGGACAACCAGTACTTGCCTTTTTGATCCTTTTCTTCCCGAACACAATCACCTTTGCCCTGCTCATAATCATCCGCGTTTTCAGGAATTGTGAAAAAAGACTTACACTCTGCACAAGTAACCATAATATCACCCTTTCATGTTTTATTTTTTTGCCCCGTTTTAACGGAAACAAATTACTCCCATTCGACAGTCCTTTAGGTTATATCGTCAATTATTGCATTTTATTAAGGGTCGTAATTTAAAAATTGCCAACTGTGTAAAACATCACTAATTCTATAAAACAATTTGCCTTGTAAAACGTAAATAATACACCAAACGATAATAAGCATGATATAAAATAATTGGATTAAGCTTTATAGTCTCTCGGCATTCGCAAGTTAAATGATTTAAGGATTTTAATTGTGAAATTATTCACATTCTAATTTGATAATAACCCTAAAACGCGATTATTACGCAATTATCCTTGGCCAAGTATTCTCAATGTTAATCTTACCTGCACGAAGTGCTTTTCTCTCAATGAAACTGTAAGCCTAAAAGCTCTTGCCCAGCCAGGAAATTCTAAAGCGCCAGCTATAAACCTTCTATAATTTTAAGGGCCACATGTATCATAAGTTTTGATTCCGTTTTATTCAGGTCAATCTGTGCAATTTGATTAATACGCTTGATCCTGTACTTCAAGGTAGACAAGCCTATAAAACCTGTATTGGCTGTTTTTTGTAAGTTGCAATTGTTTTCAAAATATAAATTTAATGTAGATATCAGTTGAGTTCCATTCTTTTGGTCATATTCCACCAAAGGGCCGATTGTTTGCTGGGTAAACCTTTTGAACTGTTCCAGGTTGATATTTAATACCCCGAATAATCCAAGCTGCTCATAGGCTTTGCACTTATTGCTATGGTTAAAAGATTTGATTATTTCAATGGTCATACAGGCATCATGGTATGAGGAGCTAAAACTAGCTACCCCGGTACACGGTGAACCAATACCGATATACCATCTGTAATCGGGGTAAGAGATGCTAAAACTCTTTTCCAAATTATCTACTACATCTTTCAATTCCCGTTCTTCTTCCTCTTTGTTGTCGCTGTTTAAAGACAATATACCGATAATATTATTTTTCTTTCCTATAATTACCATGTCGTTGGAAACCCGTTTAATGATCCTTTCCAGTGCCTGGCAAAAAATTCCATCCCTGTTAATAACGTTGCTTTGATGTTCAGCCTCATCCCCGCCAAGCTTCTCCCCTGCTATCTCAATTGCAATAATCCTGTATTGTCTTGATAAATCCAATCCCAATCGTTTAGCTCTAACCATGATGTCTTCTTCATTCTCATGGTATTTTTTCAGAAGTTCGTCCAAAAAGTCTTTTTTAATCCTACGCTCAGTTTCAAATGCGGCCTTCTGTTTTAATAACTCCAATGCTATGACAGTGGCCGCTTGTTCCACGGCGATACTTTCCAGTTGGCCAAGAGGTCTGTCTTGTTCCAAGGTGACCACAAATCCAAGCTTATCATCGCCGGCTGTGATAGGCACTACAAAAATTTTAGCATTACCAAAACTGCAACAAATTCCAATGCGTTTGTCATCGGTAATAAACTGTTTATCTTCAAGTAAAGATAATTTACTCCTCAGCAACGGGTCCTGCATTGCAGTTTGCCAGAAATTTTTCATTTCTAACTCAGTATTACCTTGATAAACTGACATTATATGAAGGAATTGATCCGCAATAATTACAGGCCTGTTCACAATTACCCCCAAATTACGGGCAATCATTTCCAATCCCTGACCTTCCAGCACTAGTGAAGTTAGCTGGTTGTGAATATTTGTAGTCTTCTGCAGTGCTTCATGTTTGGAACAAAGCAGGCTGTTTACCCTATATAATTCATTCACCTTTTCCTGTAATTTTTGATTGGTTTGCTCATATATCCTGGCGTTGCCCAATGCTATGACGGATTGAGCCGCCAATAGCGTCAATAATTCTTGATCGCCCTGAGTAAACTGCTCGCCGTTCAATTTATTTATAATCATAATGGCACCGAACAACTTATTATTTAAAAACAGAGGGATAGCAATAAGATTTTTTACTTTTATTTTCCTAGAACCTATCCAAAGGAATTTGCTACAATTTTCCCAAATTAAAGGTTTGCGTTTTTCCAATATGAGTTTTATCATCCCGCTGTTTACATTAAGGAATTTTGATGCTACTTCACTCTGATTAATGGTCTCATACATTGTTGTTACATCAGTTTTCCCATCAACAATGGCCATAATTGCCTTTTCCACATTGAATAAATTTCTAGCGTGCTTAACAATTTTTATAGGCATACTATATGATTCAAGGCTCATTCCCACATCAATAATGGCCTTGTTTAATTCCTCCAGTACACTTACCCGTTTCCTCTCTACCTCCAGCCAAGTCTGCAGGCTTCTTATTACCATACTTTGCTTCAGGTCATTAATAACCCGGTTTGCCTTTCCATTCCATTCCTCTACAGTTCGAATTTCAAATCTGCAATAAGGATCTCCCATAGCCTGACACATGGTCTCAATGCAAACAGACTGTTGACCCATAAAACCGGTGGCAAAACCGCTGGCATATCCTGTTGTAGTCCAGCAAACAGGCCCGTTTGCCCTGCCGTGCTTCTTTAAATGATTTTCAACCTCGTAGGAATTACGCCATTTCCCGCTCATATAAAAAATACCCTGACTTCGATCATATTCCAGTTCGTCACAGGTGGCATCAACTACTCCTTCCAAGGCATGTATTTTGGGTCCGGCTAGCATCCAATCCCTCTCGTTTTCGAAATTATAATTGGCTAAGGTTGTCGCATCCTTAATGCCAAACTTATACCCAAAACGGGTTAGGACACTACGAGCAATATCATCCCCTAGAGTTTGGATTAGCTCTTCCCTCATTTGAAAAAGGGCTTCGGCTTCAAGTAATATCATACGATTTTTATTTAAACTAATAATCCCTTCGCACGTATTAACAGTTAAAAAGTCAGTTAATAAACCTGAAACCACACAACCACCCCCTCTGCTTTGATGTGTTTTT
Source organism: Desulfotomaculum sp. (assembly GCA_016841675.1). Classification (GTDB taxonomy): domain Bacteria; phylum Bacillota; class Desulfotomaculia; order Desulfotomaculales; family Desulfallaceae; genus BRH-c8a. The sequence goes on along the minus strand of JAENYQ010000095.1, from coordinate 6,209 downwards.
TTCATTTTTCTGAATATTTAACTTAATTTAGTTTACCATAAGACCCTTAACCTGACTATCCCTTGAAAAAGGCTAAAAGAAAGCCTTTTTATTTGACCGATACAGCTAAACATGTACTACTTAAGGGTATATCTCAGTATTTTATGCCATTTGTATGGCTAACCATCTTGAAGTCCCATTTCATGCATTCTGGTCAAATAGGTTTTCATCACATATCGAAAGAATAATATCATAGGGATAATCAAAATAACAGCACTTACCAAATACATTGTTCGTAAAGAGGTAATATCAGCCAACCAACCTAACACAACCACACCACAGCTTTGGCCAAGGTCTACAGAGGACATGACCATAGACGAGGCTACACCTCTGCGGTGGGGTTCAATCATTTTAAAAGCCATAGCCTGCAAACAAGGCAAAAATATCCCAAAACCGATTCCCATGAAAGCTGCTGAAATCAAAAAACCCACCGGATCTCTAAATACCGTTAACAAAACATAGGCTAAAATCAAGGAACCAAAACCGTAAGCTATTACCCGGGTTGGACCATCCTGATCCAAAAGCCGTCCTGATTTAGTTCGGGCCAATCCAACGGATATAGAGAAGACCAGAAAAAAAAGTCCTACATTACCTATTTCCAAACCATAGATAGTAATAAAGCAAATTACCCCGCTATAATCCATAGATATAACAAACAGCACAACCCCCAAAAACAAAAGCTTGGGTTCAAAAAAAGAATCCCAGCCCAAAGGGCGTTTTTGCACTGCCGCCCTGGTAGGATACTTCACTAGAAGAGCCATTAAAAATGCTGCCAAGGCCAGGATAGCAGCGCCGTTAAACAACCCGTTATAGTCTAAGTTCTCCATCAACCAGATACCAATAGTGGGACCGGCAGCCATAGCAATGCTCAAAGCAAGACCATAGTATCCTATCCCCTCACCCATCCGTTTCGGTGGTAGAATATTAGCAACTATAGTACCACCGCCTGTACTAATAAGACCCCAAATAAAACCATGCAACAGCCTGATCAAAAGCAATTCGGTTAAGCCAATTGCAAAATGATACGAAGTCATAATAATAACAAGAAATCCTAATGCGTAAAGATAAATCTTTCTCTGACCCAGGTAATCAACAATATAGCCGGACAGGGGACGGACAATAAATGACGCAAATGAATATATCCCCATAACATACCCAATTTGGCTCTTATCGGCACCTAAAAACCTTACAACATAAATCGGTAAGGTTGGAAGTAAAAAGTAAGTACTTATCCCTACTAATAGGTTAGTTAGGGTTAAGAAAATAAAATCACGGGTCCAAAGTTTATCTTTTGGCTCAGGCATAATCACACTCCAGTTGAACCAATTATGGCTCCGCCAATTCCCAACCCAATTTTAGGGCTTTGCAGTTCATATCTTCCGTCCCTTTGGGTATCCGGGCCAACAATGCTTCAAGCAGGACATCCTTGGATACAACACCGGTAATCCTGACTACCGCACCCAGCGCCACTACATTGGCCACCATCTCCCGACCCACCTCATCCCGGGCCGTCTGACTAATAGGCAACTTATAAACTCGGCCATTTAATTCGGGCAGTTTCTGAACGTAAGTCGAGTCCACAATTATCACTCCGCCCTTGGCCAGATCACAGGCAAACTTATCGCAGGCTTCCTGACTCATCACCAGCAGAACATCCGGGTTAGATACCTTAGGGTAATCAATTTCCTCGTCACCGATAATTACCTCCGCCCTGCTAGCACCGCCCCGAGCTTCCGGTCCGTAAGACTGATACTGGATGGAATTCCGACCATCCCTGATGGCCGCATCAGCCATGATAATCCCGGCCAAGATAAGTCCCTGCCCACCGGTGCCGCTAAAACGTAATTCTTTTTGATCACCCATAGAGAAACACCCCCGTCACTTTACCCTCATGGCTTAATCGAAGCGTCTTTTGATCCCTTGTCGTACATCTAGTATTAATCTATCGTATAGTTCCGTATACTCAGGCGCCTCCCGCCTGTGCAGTTTACCGATGACTACCTTACCTTCCAGTTCTTCCGGAGACATCTTAACAGCTCGGTTGATGTGCACCGCGCTTTCTTTCTGCGCAAGTAGCATTTCCGTCCCGCTCTTCATCTTGTTTTGCCGTCCAAAGGCGGTTGGGCAGGCGGCTATGCTTTCAATTAGGCTGAAACCTTTGTTTTGAATTCCTTCTATTATTAGCCTGGTTAGCAGTCCGGTATGGTATGTAGTACTCCGCCCAACAAAAGTGGCACCGGCAGCCCGAGCCAGCTCCGCAACGTCAAACTCGGGTTCAATGTTTCCGTAAGGTGCGGTAGTGGCGTTTTTACCCACCGGGGTTAGCGGTGAGTATTGGCCTCCGGTCATGCCGTATATGCTATTATTAAAAATCACTAGAGTTAAATCTATATTTCTCCTAGCAGCGTGGATTAGGTGGTTGCCTCCGATGGCCATAGAATCGCCGTCACCCGAAACCACAATCACGTTTAATTCCGGACGGGCCAGTTTAATTCCGGTGGCGAATGCTAGTGCCCGGCCATGGGTGGTATGCAGGGTGTTGAAATCCAGGTAGCCCACTGCCCTGGATGAACACCCGATACCACCCACGAGCACAGTACGATCTTGGTCTAAATCCAGTTTCTTAATCGCCCGCAGCATACAACTGAGCACGATCCCGTTTCCACAACCCGAACACCACATCAGGGGAAACCGATCCACACGCAGATACCGTTCCAGTTCCTCCATCATTTATTTACCACCTCCAAGATGGCCTGCATTATCTCATCGGGCGACAATAACTCACCGTTGGCTCGGTTAACGCCCACCACTTCAGCGCGCCCCCGGACCGTTCGCTCCACTTCAATCCGGTACTGGCCCAAGTTCATTTCGGGCACAACGATCGTATGGGCTTGTTCGGCGAGCCGGTCTACACTTGCCGCCGGAAAAGGCCATAACGACAGCGGCTGGTATAGCCCGGCTTTAATGTTCTCCTGGCGCGCTTTCTTTACCGCGTGCCTAGCCGACCGCGCCGTGGCACCGTAGGCCAGCACCACCACTTCCGCGTCATCCAGCGACCTGGAGTTTTCAATTATTATGTCATCCAGGTTGCGCTGCAGTTTATCGTGCAATCGCAACAATAGGCCCTCTGCTGTAGCCGGATCGTTCGTGGGAGCGCCCTTTTCATCATGCGCCAACCCTGTAACATGGTAACGATATCCGATACCGAAATTGGCCATTGGCGGAACCCCGGTCTCGTCAGCCCGGTAGGCCTTATAATTGGCGGGCGTCTCTATTGGTTCCCGCCGGTTGACAATTTCCAGTTCATCAAGCGGAGGTAAAACAACCCTTTCCCTGAGGTGCCCAACTACTTCATCCATCAGCAATACTACCGGCACCCGGTACTTTTCCGCCAGGTTTACCGCGCGTAACGCCAGGTCATATGCTTCTCTAACCGAAGACGGGCATAAAGCTATAATCGGGTAATCCCCGTGGGTACCCCAACGGGCCTGCATTATATCTCCTTGGGCCGGCGCTGTGGGCATACCGGTGCTGGGACCGCTGCGTTGTACGTTAACAATCACGCAAGGTACTTCAGCCATAGCTGCAAAACCAATATTCTCCTGCATTAACGAGAAACCCGGCCCGCTAGTAGCGGTGATTGACTTCACACCCACCAATGAAGCGCCGATGATAGCAGCCATACTAGCTATTTCGTCTTCCATTTGGATAAACTTACCACCCAACCGGGGCAACCGTTCAGCCATAATTTCAGCCACTTCGGTGGATGGGGTTATGGGGTAGCCCGCAAAGAAACGCACTCCCGCCGCCAAAGCACCTTCGGCAGCAGCTTCGTTCCCCTGCATTAACTGGGCAAGTTCGATCACTCGACTCATTTCCGATATCCCCCCTTTCTTTTATAGAACCGCCCTGTGGTGTACAGCATGTCACTCTGAACATACACTTGCTAACTTCTCCCGGATACCGAGGCGGTCTACCCAAATTGCCAAGCTGGGGCAATGGTCTTCACATTTACCGCACCCGGTGCAGGCAGACGGGTTTGCTATTGTAGATTTGCCACGGCTGTCCAGCAGGAATACGTTATTGCCACAGAGGGCGGTGCAGATTCCACAGCCTTTGCACCATTGTTTTTTAACCACTATTTTATTATCATCAAACTCAGAAGCTGCTCTGGCCATTAATAATCACCCCCGGACCTGTGCTAAAAATAAGCACTATTGCTTTTTTCTGTTCACTTTTACTTATAACAACTCTACAATCAAATTTTTAAACACTAAGCTACTTAATTGACCGATTGTTTTTGCTTCTCTTTGTGATAATTATTGCAAAATTGGGCCTTATTTCTGTTTGTGATAATTATTGCATATTATGGCGTATCTTAAAGCAGCGCAAAATTATGACTGGCATGCAGAGCAGACCGGATTTAGCTTAACTTCAAATTTTAAAAAGTCCATTGACAATGCATCATAAAATAAAACTTTGCCAATCAATAGATCACCTTGACCCAGTACCATTTTAATTAATTCCGTGGCCTGAATTATGCCGATTAAACCAGGCAATACACCTATAACCCCGGTATATTCATTAGCAGGCATTTTTTCTGGTCGAGGCGGGGCAGGATATAGACATCGGTAACAAGGTCCCAAACCTGGAATAATTGTCATCGCCTGCCCCTCAAATCCAGACACTGCGCCATAAAAAAATGGTTTACGGGCGCGAACGCACACATCATTAATTAAATAACGAGTAGGAAAGTTATCACTACAGTCTACAATAAAATCATAGCCATCAATTAACCCAGGCATATTTTCCGGAGTTAATCTATCCCGGTAAGCTAATACTTTAATGTCTGGATTCAAACCCTCCAAGGTTCGCTTGGCTAAATCAACCTTAGGTTTTCCTACATCATTATTGTGATATAATATTTGACGCTGTAAGTTACTCAATTCTATAATATCATCATCAATGATACCAATTTTACCCACTCCGGCAGCAGCTAAATAATAGCCAGCGGAAGAACCCAAACCACCTGCTCCCACCAAAAGTACTCTGGCCGCATTTATTTTTTTTTGCCCTTCTAATCCTACCTCCGGCAAAACAAATTGTCGGCGATATCTAATGAATTTTTCTTCCCAAAGTTCTGACATCAGTTCAATAAAATCTCCCGATAAAATTAATTACCATGATTGTCATCACTATTGAATTATGCCCGTAAAAATAGCATCATCGTTTTCAAACATTTTATTAAATCTTAAAAGGGCATCTTTTCGGACTTGGTCGGCCTGCTCATCATTTAAACAGTGTGAACGTATCCAATCTTCCAACAACCTCCCGCCGGGCAACCACATTTTCATCGTTTCCCGGTCATAAGCCCACGCTTTAATTTCTACCCCTAAATTTGAAAGTATTTGCCATACCTCTTCTTTTTGCCTTTCATCACAATAAACTAGCATTACGCATTCCCCTAAATGAAGTTTACTTATTGGGGCACGATCATACTTGACACATGGAATTTTTTTTTTCGACATGCGGATCAAGCTTAGTGGCAAAGTTATCCATCTCTTCCCGAGAGCCTAAAATAATCCACTTCCCCCAGTGTTCTAAATATTCTTTATTTGTAAGAGGCTTCCCCTTGTAGTTTAAATATTTATAATTGCCGTAAACATATTCACGATGAAAAAGAAATATAAAGTGAGATTCCGGCCTATCCACAACCATAAGATCACCTCATTTTTATAGCATAAAAATAAAATAAGTTAACCGGCAGCAGCAGCAGGAATAATGTTAACATTATCACCATCTTTAAGTATAGTGGACATACCCTGCATATACCTTACATTTTCACCATTGACATAAATATTGATATGTTCCAGCAAATTTCCCTCATCATCACATATATCATCTTTGAAACCAGGAAACTGGTTGTTTATGTCGTCAATACATCTACCAAGTTCTCCCTTGGCTTTAGATTCAAAAGTTTTATTATTCTGGAGCAAGTAACTTAATGAACCAGGCACTCTAATAGTAACAGTCACCTATCTCCCTCCGTCCGTCCATTCATAGTAAAACCTTGCAAAATCCCTTCCACTAATATCTGAAAAAGAAAACAGTTCACCCCACTCCTATAATCCCGCCGATAGTTATATTAAACCCAGGTTTAAATCCCGCAT
>JAENYQ010000094.1 GCA_016841675.1 Desulfotomaculum sp. | reverse complement strand
TCATCTCCCTTTATTGGTAGTATTAACCATTTACACGCAACTAAATACGTTCTCTCGATCCTGTCGACTTCTCTCAATTCATATCCACTATGAAATAGCTTTTGAGCTTCTGCCGAAATACATGGTATAACTCTGCCCTCAAATAATGAACAAGAAAACCATTTTGGTTCAAAATGATACCAACTACCATCTGGAGCAGCCTGCTTAGCGCTTCCGTTTTGATTGATTATCAAGGGATGTATATCTAAATAACCAAGTTCTGGGTGATGCAGTTCAATGCGTGAAGGACTCCAATCAGTCGTAATTTTATATCCCTTATCTTTTAGTGCATCCAATAAAACTTCCTCAGATTCACTATCGAAATCAATGTCAATATCTCTATGATCCCTGTTTTGTTTTCCGGTCAGAATATCAACCCCCCATCCTCCATCAACCCAGTATTTTATATTTAATTCTTCTAACAAATTTAAAACATCAATTAAGTTTTCTTTACTTGTTATTTCCTTTTTATTCATAAAAATTCCCTTTCTCAAAACAACTTATTTTATGTGTTGCACCTACCTTCTTTCTATCCTTACCACGCACTCGACGTGTCTGGAGACGGCAAAAGGAATATAAAGTAAATAAAGATAATATTACACATGTTATTTATAACCTATCAACTTAACAATATACTTTTAAACTGATTTAGAGTTTTCAGCGATTTTTCATAATCTGAATCTTTTAACAACCCTCTTTCTTCTAACAGAGGAATAACTTTGCCATCTAGATTTTTACCATGCATAACTGTTGTCGAAACAATAAGTTGTGAATTCACAGGCTGCTTGTCAACAACAAAATCCCAGATTTTTTGTATCTTTAGCTTTGCCGGTTCTTGCTGAAAAATAGCATCTAAAACTATTGGCCCTATTACAGATTTAGAGTGTTTATTAGCAATATCAAACAAGGCATATATTTGTGATATAATCGCACAGGGAGTATCATTCCCACCACATTTTAGTGATATATGAAATTTATTAATGGTCTTTGGATCTATATCATTCACATCTAAATATGATAGGTTGTCTTTAAGTTTAGAAAAATATTGATCTTGTATATTATTACCTTCTTTTGTGATTTTTGTTTTTTCAGTTCTAATTTCTTTAAGACGGCCTTCATCTTTTAAAATACCATCATGCAAGTTACTAATATTAGTCTTTATATCGAGCAGAACTGTTTTGGCTCCTTCATGTCTTATAACATCTTTTAACGTCACGTTATTTCTTTTTCTTTCTAAAATATCATTTACCCTATCAATATACTCTGATAATGATTCTAATTCTGTCTCTTTGTCATCTACAATCTTCTCAATAACTTTTCTTTCATTAAAATAAGAGTCGATTATTTTATTGCATTGTTCTACCTCATGAAACATCATAAATCTATTAGTCATGCTGTTCTCATGGATTGCACCGCATGTTGGACAAGTAATCTGATCATCCACAACATTTATATTGATAAATTTGATATCCTCCACCAATTCGCTTAAATTTTTTTTAGCTGTTCCATAAAGCAATTCAATCTCATTCATCCTATTAAAACAACTGACAATTTCAGCTTTTATTTCATTTTTTTTATCAAGTTGACTGTTTAGTTCATAAGTAAGTCTAACAATCTCATCTGCAAAGTCATCTATCTTTACGTTGACATCAAGATAATTACTACTTCTCTCAAATTGATCGTCATAAAACTCTTGCAATAGATTTTGTTTATTTTTATTTTTTTGGTTCCTATTGTTTATTTCCGCTTGCTCATCAATTAATTCATAATATTTATTGGGTTTTACCCCAAGGTGAAATAATAGAATTTCTTTTTTCCAAGCCCCTTTAAATATGTCACTAAATGAACCCCATTCACCTGGCCAACCTTTATCCTGATCTATGTAAAATGGCATAAATACTGCCCCCGGATACAAATATGTCGCTTGGCTATTGTTCTGAGAGAGCTTCATATTAAAATTAAAAAAGTCTACATAATAATTCTTGAGTTCTGAAACGGATTCAAATTTCTTCAATAATTTATTGCAGTCCCTTAATATAAATTTATCATTATACCTGAATAGAGTATAATCTACATCATCTAATAGAAACTCAATAATTGTACAAATGTTCATATAACTCCAGTTGGTAGTATATTGTTTAAGTGAAGCACCCATTGCATGGTATATTGATTTCATCACAAGTGATTTACCAGTTCTATTAATTGATTTTCCTTTTTTATCCTCACTGGTAATAACAGTTAATTTGGGGTCAAATTCAATGATTTTAGCTTTTTGCTCCGCTTGTGACACTATCGTTAGCTTCTTTATTATCAACCTTTTCATAGCTACCCCTCCTTAACCTTCTAATAAGTTTTTTGTATTTTTCAAATTTCTTTCTTGTTTCTATGGCATCGACAGATACTTTATTACTCATAGTAAAGTTCCCCCAATATTACAGCAGTATAATAATTTTTATTATACAAATTCTTTTTATAATAATCCTTATTTCTTATTTGATAATGTACATGTTCTATATATTCGCGATATGATGTAAAACTGCATATGGCAATAATTTCCCTAATATCATTTTTAATCGTATCCAATATTGGCAAATCGCTTCCTAAAGAATCCGCTCTATATTTACTCCACTGTTTTTTAATTGCGTTTATTTCAATACTTCCGTAGTTCTCTTGCGAAGACCGTAAGGCATTACCAATGTCGTTCCAGTCATTTTCCATTAAAAAGCTCTTTTCAAATTCTTTTAAGTAAGAGTCAAATTTAGCCTTAGTAATGCTTTTTGAAATTAGGAGTTCCTCAAATGAAGATGCCTTCCGTTCGTTATTATTAATTCTTACTATTTCACTCATAAGTGTATGATAAACTGACCGACTGTTCGAAATACTTCCATTCCCACAATTATGATCAGTTAAGAATTTTATAAACCTTCCAAAAACTGTGTCATCATAATTAAAAACATCTAAATCGGCAATATCAAAATAGATTATTTTCCTACACTTTTCTATGCACCCTCCAGGGAATAAGCAGTTGTGACAATAGCAGTTAGAGCAAATATTACCTTTTATAATATCAATTTCTTTTTTACAAAACTCATCTAAACTAATTGTTATTTTTGTTGTAGAATCACAGCTTTTATCAACTAAATTAATTTTGTAAGCCTTATTAGATACGAGATGAATGCTACGTGTTTCATGTGGGAACCGTGAAAGGTTATCAATTAGTTTCTGTGCAATTGACATGCCATCTTCTTTAAGTTGGGTAACAATTTTTTTAGTGGATACAAATCGTTCTTTCTTCTTTGTATTTGTTTTTATCTGATAAAAGTCGATTATTTGCGGGTTTGTAGAACTATCTAAAATAATAACATCATCAAAAAACTCCATTACCAATACAAAGTCATTTTCGGTTGCTACTAACTCCAATAACTTTTGCATTGCCCATGAATGCTGAAAAGAATATCTGTTGGATGTTCGACTCCCAGCATCCTCTCTTTTAGGCGTAGTTATGAGTTTATCTTTCAATTGCATGTTATCACCCGCTTTTTAAGATATAAAAGTGAGCTAATTAGTTACATCCAACTTTCCACATGTTTCCTTAAAATTCCTCCCAAAATATTAGATTATCCATCAATTTAAATTGGGATTATTTCCTCCACCCTCATCCCACTTTTCAATACAAAAACAAAATGCGTTGGTGAGAGAACTTCAATCTTCTCAACCAACGCATTAAAAATTTTATCATCAAATTCTTCTAGTAAGCCCTGCCTACCGGCCAGTACCTGTATAATCTCATCTACCCTTTTTCGGTAATCATCCTTCAGGCTATTTTCTTTTTCCAGTTGGGCTTTTCGCCTTCGTAATTCCTCCAGTTCATTGGATGTTTTTATGTATTCCTCTTTATAAACACCGTCATCAAGGTTGTTTCGGATTTGAAACTTTATTAACCCCTTCAGGTCGTTTTTCATAATTTCTATCTGGCTGTCCAGAGCCTTAATATCTTTGTCGGCCTTTCTCCCAGACAATACCTTTCCTATATTATCAGTTAGCGTTTTAATAAAGGTATCCTTGTTTTCATTTATCTTATTAAATATCCTGACAAAAGCATCCATTAATACTTGGTCATCTACCGCCTTGGCATCACAGGCTTGTTTGCCATCAACAACGTAGGTTTTGCATTGCCAGACTATTTTTTTATATTTGCTTTTGCTGTTCCATGTTCGCCGCTTGAAGTTGTTGCCACACTTGCTACAGACCACCTTGCCGCTAAAAGCATATTTGCTGGTATATTTATGCCGGTCGCCAACCAAGTTGCCTTTTAGTAAAGCTCGCCGCTCCTTTTCATCCTGTACCCTATCAAATACTTCTTTAGGAATTATGGGTTCATGATTCTGTTCAATTTTAACTTGCTGAACATACCCTTTATTCTCAACCCTTTTGTGGTTTAAGTAGTCTATGGTGTAGGTTTTTTGAAGGAGTACATCGCCATAATATTTTTCGTTAGTTAATATACCAGTTATAGTTGAGTCCCACCAGTTATTGTTGCCAGTAACGGTCTTGATTCCGTCTGCCATCAACCCCTTGGCGATTGCATTATAACTTTTCCCTTCCAGGTATTCACTGAAAATACGCCTAACAATTTTGGCTTGTTCTTCATTAATAATCAGTTCACCATTTTCGTCTTTATCGTATCCAAGAAACCTAGTCGTGTTGACTAATACCCTGCCATTCTGAAACTTTTTGGCTATGCCCCATTTTACATTTTCCGAAATGCTGCGGCTTTCATCCTGGGCTAAAGAGCTTAGAATAGTTAGCAGGACTTCTCCATTTGTCTCCAAGGTATTAATGTTTTCCTTCTCGAAGAATACAGCAATTCCTTTGTCCTTGAGTTTTCTTACGTTATTCAAGCAATCAAGTGTATTTCGGGCAAATCGAGAGATGGACTTGGTAATAATAATGTCAATTTTTCCTTCCATACAATCCTTAATCATTCTATTAAAATCATCTCTCTTTTTGGTACTGGTTCCTGAGATACCCTCGTCGGCGTAAATATCAACGAAAGTCAAATCAGGCTTATTTTTAATATAGGCGGTATAATGTGCAACCTGTGTTTCATAACTGCTCTCCTGCTCTTTGGAGTCAGTACTAACCCGACAATAGGCACAAGCCCTTTTCCTTGCATTTTCAGGTAATCCTTTTATTTCCTGCGGGGCTTTAGCCGGAATAAACGAAATATTTTTAGCCATAGACTCTCTCCTTTTATATTCTTTTTGTGGTCACATGATATAATTGGTGTCCGAATTAATCAACTCAATCCTTGATATTCCTGGGCTTTAAAGGATTTTTTATTTTCCCTGTCTATGGCCATAAACTCTTCCTCTGATATCAGATTCGCTTCTTTTAATGAATTGAGAATATGTAAACTTAATTGGTAACTAATTGTATTTTCAGTTAGCAAATATAATCTTCTCCTTCCTAAAATAAAAAGAGAGCAGGCTTTTACACCCACTCTTGAAAATATAAACTACCACAGACTTATAATTCTAATGGTAAATTCAGCAATCACACTGGCATCTTCAGTTAGAGCAGCTTTTAAAACAATGTATTTGCCAACATATGAACTTTGGCTGCCAGCACTAACCGTTACACTGTTCCCTGTGCTGGACGTTATAGTTGCCATTACCGGCGTGGTGTCATCCTGATTTCTAATTGACCAAACTACGGCTTGATTATAGATTTCTTCACCGTTGTCATAAATATGGGCAACATAAGATTGGCTCGACCCAAAAATAATCGTTGTACTTCCTGTTATTGTAATTGAATAGTTATGTGCGATATTTTCAATGGTAGTAATGGTAATGGAATCTGTGACCGCATCATGATATGTAAGTTTTGCCGTTATTAATGCCTGCCCCGGTGTTATACCCATCACTTTACCGCTATTGTCCACGCTTACATAGTTTGAATCGCTGGAGATAAACGTGATGGCAGGGTTTTCTAATATGGTCCCGTTATCTGTAACCATTGCATTCAGCGGGAGAATATCGTTTATAAGGACATTGGCTGTTTGGCCATTATTAATTTTTAAAACATATGTATGTACTGTCTCATATTTCCATCTGTCTGCAATATTGTTTTCAACATCATCGTAAGATGAAATTGAATCTAACGAACAATATAGTTTGATAATACCGTTCTGGGATTTATCTATGCCATTAACTTCGAATGGTTGGTTCGTAACATAAAATCTCTGGCCTAAACTTATGCTCCTCGAATCAGCATCGTTATGTAAAAAGATATTTATATTACCTGTTGGCAAAGCTATGTAATTTCCTATTGAAACATCAAAAACCTTACTTTCTTCAATACAATCAAACCATTTAATACTGCCATACCAGTTGAAGGCTATTTCATAGCTGCATTCTCTTATCCTGGCCCGGAATGTCTGCTCATTCTTATCTATCTGGCTGATAACTAAATATTTAAAGCCATTGTATTCCACTATATCGCCAGTTAAAATTTGGCCCTTGCATCGGATTATTTTATCATCGTAATAGGTTAATTTATCCACCGCATCAATTATCAGTGCAAGCTGCTCTGTTCCATTTACCATAATAATTTCTCCCTTTTCTAAGAGGAAAAAATCAATCATTCCATCAATATCCTGCATCCGCTACACCTGCCTAACCAATTTGTACAGGTAAACTGCCAGGTAATCATCCCATTTTTTTATCTCCATGACCTTGTACTTTTCATTTTCGATTTCCAGGTAGCTGTCTTTCGTAATCGATTCATCATTATCGCAAAACACTCTGCTGGTTACATCAATTTGAAACCCATCCTCAAAGGTTATACTTTTTGAAAACGGCTGAACATCAGCATAGATTGATTTTACATAGGAAGCAAATTCAGAGCTTGAATATATTTTGATTAAAGTATCGTAAAACATCAGCACCCGACCTTGATCTTGGGCAGCGGTAGAGCAGTTTTAATATAGTTAGGGATGCCACCGGCTTCATATGTTACGCTTCTTTCACCCTGTACCTTTTGCTTATAGCCTACACTGTCTCTATTGCTATAGAAATAAGCCGCCAAATCAGCGATTGTCCCATCATAATCTGCCGGCAATTCAGTGACATTGCAATAAGCAAGGGCTACCTTTAACGCCTGGTTGATAAAATGATTTAAAATACCGTCTTGTGATATATCATAAATGTCTATGCCCAGAAGCATTTTTACAGTTTCCAGCATAGTATCAGTCCTCCATTTCCTTTAAAGCATCTATGAGCTCTGTCTTTTTCATATTTGTTGCACCCTTGATTCCCTTGGTCATGGCCATTGATTTAAGGTCATAATAAGGTATTGCATCATAATCCACTTGTATCGGATTATCTTTATAAAAGCAGTTTTCTTTATGTACATTTAACGTCAAAAGGGAGTTGTACTCGATTTTGCAATATGGACACTTCAAAATAATCACCGTCCTTCTCAATAAAAAAGGGGATGCACCAACTGGCACACCCCCACATTCTTCTTAATTTAACCAAGTAGTCTGCAGGCAAGCTTGGGATTTAAAGTCTTCACTCCGCAGAGCATATCTATGGAAACGACATCCTTTTTATACTGGCTGTTATAGTCATAGATAACCCTTAAGCCAAATCCGTCATAGTTAATAATTGCCTTTTGCTCAGAAGACAGTCCCTTGGGCAGAGCCAGCGGTCTTGTAACAAGGGCAAAGGCATTTTTATGAAAGGCCAGGCTTGCTGTATGACTATTTATAATTGTTACGTCAGTATCATCTGTAATGGCTGTTGTGGCCGGAAATACTTTAACAGCAATTTCTCCTGCCGCTGCAGTGGTATCCTCGGTAACCACATATTTATTATCTGAAATGGATAACAAGTCACCTTTTACAAGGGTTCCCGTAAGGGCGGTTCCGTCAATTACCAGCTGAGTTGCACCGGCAGTCACAGCACCCTTTACTTTTAGTGTACCGGCATCGGCAGCAAGTGTCCCTTTGGTATGGGTTTCAACATTCTGGTCTGTAAAAATATTAAATCCGAACTTTCTGCCCAGGGATGCTTCTCTTAATGCTGTACCATCATCCCCTACCTTATCAGCTTCATAAAATCCAGCTATCTGTAAAAATGAATTTTCGTTAATAGGGTCAAGCACAAGATTTCGGTTTTCAAAAGGTGCCTTATTAATATTTAAGATCATCCGGGTATTGGTAATATCACCGACAGTGGAAGGAGTGGTTCCTGCTGTACCATAATAATCTGGAACATCTATGTACAATCCAAGCAAATACTTGTCAATTTTATTGGCAAAGCTCTGCATGGCCGGAGTTAGAAGTTGTTCGCTGAAGTTTTGAATATCCAGGGTAAGCTGTTCTGCCGTAACCTCAAAGGATACATCCAGCAGCTTATCAAGCAGAACGGTTTCTGAGCCTTCGGTAGCATCCTGGATCTGGATGCCGGTATCCCTGTCAAATTCATTTACTTCAAAGGTGGCAGGCTTTCTGATTGTTACCGTATTACCCACCCCAGAAACAAATTCATTGGAATAATCTCTATGTATAAGGTTTGCCATTACAGTGTTGTTTTTAAGCTGCATCATAGCCTCTCTCGCTATAATCGAAGGGGTTAAAAATGTATTACTCATAAATAATCACCATATCCTTTCTATTTGCTATTTCTCGCTTTGATATAATCGTCCATTGATAAGTTGTCTAAATCAGTATGGGAGCCACCATTATCTTTTGGTGGCACATACCCTTCACCTTTAAGTCTTAATTCAAGTGTCTTTTGCACAGAGGAGTTATAAATATCTTCCAATACTTTGAGGTTATCGGTGGTTTCATTCTCATCCTTACCAATAAAAAAGCCTACCAGCTCAATGGGTAGGTTCTTTTCGCTTGCCAATCTCATCGCTTTATTGGCCAGGGACTCTTTTAATTTTTCCTGCTTCATTTTTTCGATCTCAGTTCGGAGTTTTTCAACTTCAAGCTCTTTTTCATCTTTTTGAGGGAATCGCTGTTTAAATTCCGCATCGATTAAGCTGTCCAGATTATTTGTTTTCCAGGTCTCCAGCCCCTTTTGCAGATGCTTGTCTTTAACAGAATCAATCCACGATTTAGCTTCAGATGTATTTTCAATATACTCCTGCACTCTTGCAACGGTCAAAGGATTTAACCCCTGCAAATATGCTGTTACCTCTGAAGCCTTGCCTGCTTCACTTTCCAAGAATTGTCTTACTTCTTCAAACGTCATTAATAAATCCCCTTTCATTTTAGCCCTTCTGACTAAATAAACCAGAAACGCAGTTATCTCCGTTGGTATTTTGAACAAATAACTTCAATGCATCTGAATGACTGTTTACATTTAAGCCTGCATCTTAAGCATTTTTTGTGGTACTCAAATTGGTCATTTGCATTAATAAAAAACTCTAAATTTTGTCTATGATCTGCTTTTACCCTGGCAATGAATATCACCTCCAAACCCCCAAAAACGGGCAGAATTAATTACATAGAAAAGACCTCATAGCCCTTTGTTTTCAAGGGTTACAAGGCATCCATGAGATTTGCGATTTGCCCCTACAAGAACGTATTTTTGTAGAGGAGTGTGTTTCCCTATAAAGTAAAGTATTAAACTACAATACCCCCAAAACCCTTGGAAACACTGACTTCATGATTATCATATGAATCCTTTTTTTGCCGTTCTGACGCGAATTTTTGGATTTCTAATTTTGGGTTCTCAACAAACGGCAATAACGTCAACATGGTTTCCTGTGAGCAAATATCCTTTAGCTTAACAATTACATCGGCCAATCCAACCAGGTCGGTAGGAAGGTTACGGGTAAATTTCACCGCCACATCTCGATAATCAAAATCCTTTCCTTCTTTCTTGCGGATAAATGTGAATAGATTTTTGAGCCTTTCTTTGATTACCTTTTCCATGAAAGCCTGCCGCATCGCCACTCGGTTTTCCAGGTTTAATAATTTATTTCTAAGTGCCAGGGATGAAGTATTGCTAGCCCAGTTTTCATTGAAATTGACTTCATCTAGCATGTCATAAATTTTGCATTCTATATTTTCAAGCTCGTTTTTAACAAAAGAATCATTGATATCCTTAGTGAGCCATTTTACTGCGCCACCTTTGGGTACTTGGATAATTCCCATTGACTTCATCTTGAGCAAATCTTCTTCTTCAATCTTTGCATTTTCGATAATCAAGTAAGCATTCCGGTGGTCTGCAATTTCATTAACCAAATCAGAATTCAAAGCATTATATGCATCAAACAAGCTGATAACATCGTCAAACCCGCTTTTTCTCTCACTATTGGCAGGACATACAATGACGGGTACTCTGCCAAATATGTGATTGTGTTTGCCAATCGGCTCGACTTTAGAATCACCCGATAGAATATAATGTAATATTTCCGAATTGGTATAGACATCCAGGTAATCCGTATCATCAAACTTTCTTTTGTATGTATGGAAAGCCAGCAACACATTTCTCTCCGCTGTACCATCCTCTAAAACATAGCATTCAATGGGGGTCAGGATGGTGGCACAAAATTCACCATCTGTGTTAATATAATTGAGTTCATAGCTCTCACCATAGATTTCGCTTTGTTTGCGAAGGCCAATATTGTGTTCCTTATCCCAATGGCCGGTGTTCCTGTCGATGCAATCAATTATGGTTTTATCATCGCTTTTAGACACAAAATTAACAGGCTTACCGAGGAGGTAGCCTGTCTCGTTATCAACAAACTTACGGGGAAAGTTGAATATTAGTTTACGGTTACTCCTGCTGTCCTGCATATCATAATCATTAAGTATGCTGTGGTTCCCCTGGTAATAATCTTTATATTTCTGCTTTATGCTGGAGTTCATAACCAGTTCATTTAAGCATTCAATTATAAGACTTTCGGTTATTTGCAAGGCATCACTTCCTTTCTTGAAATGGGCATAAAAAAAGCGTCACATAGACGCTAAACATAAATTTTAGATCATTATTCCAATGTCTTATTGCCACCATCTATGGCTACTTTTAAATCATTACTGATTGCTGTTTCGTCATATACTGTTAATATCTTATTCTCTCTTAATGAACTATAATACGAACGCCCTGCTTCATATGTTGTTTTTTTTAATTCATTATTGTTAGGATTTTTTGACAATTTTTCGAGATGTTTTTAATATTTTTCTTTTTCTGATTTAAATTCTTCTTCTCTATTAATTTGTTGGGTATTTGCCCCCGCAATTAAAATAAGAATTGAAGGCAAAAATATAAGAATCTTATTTAACATAGGATAGTATTTGCCAATGGTGTAAAAAAATTCTGTCATTGCCCAAAATGGCATTATTATATAATTAGAAAGTTTGTAAACAACATAAGGCATAAAATCGAAACCCCATACCATGGGTAAACTTAACATTGCTATTATAATTGATACCAACAGTCTAACTTTAAAAGGTTGTGTAATGCCAGCTTTATAATGTGATGTCGATATACTCATAGCTGATAAAATATAAAGAGGAATAGAAGCAAATGAGCCAAACAAAACTAATACACCAAGTAAACCCTTAATTGTACCATCATCCATTTTAGCGCAAAACAATATTATTTCATACAGAATAAAGCCAGTTACCATGAATACAATATGGTTTAAAAATAAATCTCTAGCTAACTTTTTCAATGCAAATCCCTTCTTATTGTTAATTTTGAATAGCAGTCATAATACCATGCCCCTAATATAATACCAATCCACCCTTTTATTTCCATATCTATTTTATATTAAATATTTATATACTCAATTAGAATAATAGACTCCTATCATAAAACTTCAGACTCCTAACTCCCTCAACCAACTGTACCGCCCCATATAAACTGTCAGGAGCATCATCAAACTTGGCCGACTTATTATAGTCTTTTACTTGGTTATTATATCTTATATTGGCAGGATTGAACAATATGTGCCCTTTCTTTATTTCCGGCTCTAAGGATATAATCCTCTCATGTTTTTGACCTTTGCTTATTACTTCATCAACAGTCGTATATATTTTATTCTTCCAAAGTTCCTCTTCAAATTTCTGTTTCATATAACTCTGAGCCTGGGTGGTTTCAAAGCCAATCTTTTCAACAGGATACTGCTGCAATTTCTCAATGGCTACCTGAAATAAATCATCAGGAAGAAGTTTATACAGAGTGCCATCAACAACTATAATGGACCCAGGAAATGAGACACGGTTTTGCAGGGGATAAGCGACACCAATC
>JAENYQ010000004.1 GCA_016841675.1 Desulfotomaculum sp. | reverse complement strand
AAGACACCGCCCTTTCACGGCGGTAACCCGGGTTCGAGTCCCGGTGGGGTCACCACAAGAAGAAGCACCTTCTATTAGAGGGTGCTTCTTTTGTCTACTTCAGGACCAACCGGTGTTAAAGCATGATGCTTGCTGTGATTTGGGATGGATATGCACATATTTCAGAATATGCCATATTATGTTTAGAACCTGTAGTAAAAACCATCACTGTTCCAAGAGTCCTGCTTGAGAGAGGGTTGATTCATGGCTGGGCACAGGAAGAAAGTATTAATTGTTGGTGCCGGAGTAGCCGGTGGAATTGTTGCAGAGGTTTTAACACATAGGGTAGATGGAAATCTTGTACCGGTAGGTTTTATAGATGACGACCTTCAGAAAAAAGATCGGCTGATACATGGTTTACCCGTTTTGGGAGACAGAGATAAAATACCAGAGATCGTAAAAAAAACCGGCTCGGAACAAATAATTATCGCCATGCCTTCTGCGCCTTGTAAGACGATCAGGCAAATTGTAGAGGTTTGTCACCAGGCGAAAGCAAATCTGAAAATCCTGCCCGGTTTTTATGACCTGATTACAGGAAAAATTCAAACCAGCAGCATTCGCGAAATTCAGCTGGAAGATTTAATCGGGCGGCAGTCGGTTTCCCTTAATGTCAAGGAGATAGCCGGATATCTAAAAGACCGCACGATATTGATTACAGGAGCCGGTGGCTCGATCGGTTCGGAGCTATGCCGTCAACTGGCAGCTTTTGAGCCCGGTCGACTGGTGCTTGTGGGGCACGGTGAAAACAGCATCTATGAGGCTGAGATGGAGTTAAGGGGAAAATTCCCTCTTGTCCCCCTAACACCGGAAATAGCTGATATAAGGGACACCCAGCGGATTGGCCGAATATTTGAACGCTATCGACCGGCAGTGGTATTCCATGCCGCTGCGCACAAACATGTACCGTTGATGGAAAATAACCCTGAGGAGGCCGTAAAAAACAATATATTAGGCACCAAGATATTAGCAGAAGCCGCACACCGGTTTAATGTGCATGTATTTGTGTTGGTATCAAGCGATAAAGCAGTCAATCCATCCAGCATCATGGGGGCTACCAAAAGGGTTGCGGAAATGGTAATCCAGTGGATGAATGAGATGAGTGCAACCAGATTTGTGGCCGTAAGGTTTGGCAATGTCCTTGGTAGCAGGGGCAGTGCTGTGCCGTTATTTAAAAAACAAATTGCTTCAGGTGGACCGGTAACAGTAACTCACCCGGCTATGAAGCGCTATTTTATGACGGTTACCGAAGCGGCGCAGCTAGTCATTCAGGCTGGGGCACTGGCCCGGGGCGGGGAAATATTTATTTTAGACATGGGCGAACCGGTTCTGATTCTGGATCTGGTAAAAAACCTGATTAAGCTATCCGGTTACGAACCGGGAATAGACATCTCTATCCAGTACACGGGTGTCCGCCAGGGGGAAAAATTAACTGAGAGTTTATACTACGATCAGGAACGCATTATACCAACCAGCCATAGACGTATTTATAAAGTGCCTTCTGCAAAATGCTGTTTTCCTGGTTTGGATGATCTGCTGGATATTTTTAGCCAAAAATACTTTCAGTACTCCGAAGAAGCGATAACATATCATTTGAATCGTGTTGTCGGACTGCATAGAAACATAAGGACGGTGCGCCAAGTGTTTGATTACGAACAGAGAGAAGGATTAGCCCAAAAGACGATCAACAGGTTAGTTGGCAAAAAAGCCAAGGTTGCAGTAATTGGTCTTGGGTATGTAGGGCTGCCGCAGGCCGTGTTGCAAGCCAAAACCGGTTTCCAGGTTACCGGAATAGATATAGACAACTCACGGGTCAATAAACTTAAAGCTGGTCAAAACTATATCCAGGATGTTGACGACAAAGACCTAAGGGAACTAATAACCAGCGGCAACTTGAAGGTAACTACAGATTTTAACCTGCTGCGGAATATGGATGTGGTAGTAATCTGTGTACCTACACCGCTTAATGAATTGCGCCAACCTGATCTGTCATATATAACTTCTGCCGCAGAGGAAGTGGCCCGCAATCTTCAGCGTGGACAGTTGATCATCCTGGAGAGCACAACTTTCCCCGGCACCACCAGGGAGATAGTATTACCGATCCTGGAATCCGGCGGGCTAGCAGCAGGCAGTGATTTTTTCCTGGCCTTTTCTCCGGAAAGGGTTGACCCCGGTAACAAAAGCTTTACTGTAGGCAAGGTAGCCAAGGTAATTGGGGGGGTAACGCCTGTATGCAGCCAGGCGGGCTCTATCTTTTACCAGCAGAGTACTGAATGCGTAGTACCGGTAAGTTCCCCTGATGCTGCAGAAATGACTAAGATTTTTGAAAACACCTACCGGGTTGTAAATATTGCACTGGTTAATGAGTTTATGCTGTTGTGCAACCGTATGGAGCTTGATGTTTGGGAAATTTTAGATGCGGCGGCCACAAAACCTTTTGGCATTCAGGTTTTTTATCCCGGCCCTGGAGTAGGGGGCCATTGTATCCCCGTAGACCCATTTTACCTGGCTTGGAAAGCGCGCACATTTGAATTTCAACCGCGATTTATCGAGCTGGCAGGCGAATTAAACAATCAGGCTACTGAATATGTAATCCAAAAAACAATTACTCTTTTAAATGACCAAGGTAAATGCTTAAACAGCTCTAAGATATTTATTCTGGGTGTTGCATATAAGAAGGACATAGATGATGTGCGGGAATCCCCCGCTTTAAAAATTATTAAACGATTACGGGAGAACAAGGCAACTGTTCAATACCACGACCCACATGTGCCCCAGGTGGATTTTCCGAAAGCCAGTGAACACTATAATTCTGTTGATTTAACCCAAGAAAACCTTGCCGGCGCCGACATTGTGCTGATATTAACCGACCATTCCTGTGTTAATTACCAAATGGTTGCCGATACAGCCGGCCTGATTATAGATACCCGTAACGCTACCCGGCAAATTACCGGAAGCAGGAAAAATATAATCAGGATTTAAAAACCACAGGAGGATGGTTTGATGCAGGTATATGCAAACAGGCATGGCCTGGAACCGGCAGTGCTTTTGGCACTGGCATTAATGGCTGGTTTGTTGGTTTACGATAAAATGATTATTGTTTCCTTCGTTGTAATATTCACAGTTCTGCTCTACTTTTTGTCCGATGGACACAGGGTGCCTGCCGAGGATCGGGCCATTTTGTTTAAGCTGGCCCTGGGCGCCCTTTTATTGAGGGTTTTGTTTATTGTTGCCACACTGGCATTTGATAACCCGTTTCTTACGGCAGACGGCATTACTTACGGCAGAATTGGTAATGATATTGCACAGACCTGGCACAGCGGCGGCAGTTATATAATTAACAAGAATAACTTCGGATATTACTACTTCAATGCCTTTATCTACTATATCACCGGTTATTATCCCGATGTCGTACGGCTGATTAACAGTATCAT
This sequence comes from Desulfotomaculum sp., assembly GCA_016841675.1. Classification (GTDB taxonomy): domain Bacteria; phylum Bacillota; class Desulfotomaculia; order Desulfotomaculales; family Desulfallaceae; genus BRH-c8a. The sequence goes on along the minus strand of JAENYQ010000004.1, from coordinate 112,000 downwards.
TGCCATTGGTGCTGCCCTAAACCTGTATTTTGTTTCATTGAGGCTAAGCGGGCCGACGGCAGCCAGGTACACATTTATTTTAACTGCTTTTTTCCCATCATTTATTGTCTGGTCTGCGCTGAACCTTAAAGAAGGGCTTTGTATTTTCCTGCTCACCTTCATTGTTAAAAAAGTGTTGGAAGTGATGCAAAAGTTCCAGTTCCGTAATTTAATGGCCATAGCATTGGCCCTGATGCCCTTGGTCTCATTGAGGTTTTACCTGGGCATTCTTCTGGGGATTGTAATTGCGCTTTCTTTTATAGTTACTGCCACTAACTTCAAATGGAATAAACGACTTATTTATACACTGCTGCTAGTCATCGTGGCCGGTCTTACTCTTAATCAAATGGGGTATGGATTCCTAGGTAGTGACTATGTAGCCAGCCAGAACCTGGAAACAATTGCGGAGCAGCATAATGCCGGAGCTATAGGTGATTCAGCATATTCAGATGGGGTTAGTTTCAATTCCGTGCCCAACGCACTAAAATATATCCCTGTAGGCCTGTTTTATTTCGCCTTTGGCCCCTTGCCCTGGCAGTCGGGTGGGTTGTTAAAAATTATTAGCCTACCGGAGATGTTTATGCTTTATGTTCTATACTTATTTGTTGCACCTGGAATTTGCAGTTTATGGAAGAAAAAGCGAGGAGAGTGCCTCTTTTTAATCATCCTGATTGCCAGTTTCACCGCCATCTATGCCCTGGGCGGGTCAAATATGGGCGGTATATACCGGGTTCGGTTCCAGGTGTTATCCCTGCTTTTTGTTTTCATCAGTCACGGCATGCTAGGACCTAAGCACAACGGATTAGATCGGCTATCTGAACGCATTAAGTTGGGAAGTGGTGATACTTGACGGTATTAATTTTTCTTTCATCTTCCGGGCTGGGGGGAAGAGAGTTAAACACTATCAGGTTAATACCATATTTACGGGAACATGGTGTTGCAGTTAAAGTATTAGTTTTGGATAGCGGAGGCTATGTAACCGAAAAATGTGCTGCTGCTGATATTGATTTTCAGTGCCTGGGTTTATGGCCCAGCAGATTAAACGTATTGGTTGTGTTTTGGCGGTTCTTTTTAATTTTGCTGAGGAAAGGTCCTGATTTAATACAGGTGTATGGTTTTCAAGCTAGCATAATTTGCCGTTTTGTCGCCCTGCCACTGAGGATAAAAGTGGTGGTGGGCATAGTGGGCAACGGGCACTTTATAGGTTTAAGGCCGCTGGCAGAAAGATTGACCTGTAAACTGGTTAGCCATTATATAACTAATTCACTGGTAGCAAAAGAGAGGCTGCTTCAAATAGTAGGTAGCCATAACCGAGATATTACAGTCATATATAACGGAGTGGCTGAAATTGAATTACCCCGGACGAACGCGCTGGATGATTACTTTATCAGTGGCACCGTGGGTAACTTAAGGCCTGAAAAGGGGTACGACGTTTTATTCAAAGCCCTTGCTCTAACTAAAGTTAAGCTGGGCGACAGGGTTAATTGGACACATTTAATAGCCGGTGAAGGCGTACTCAGGGAACCGCTGACGGCCATGATCAGCGACCTTGGCTTGACCGGGCAAGTAATTTTGTTGGGCCGGGTTGATGATGTGACCGGGTTCTTAAGTAGACTAAATGTGTTCATTCTATCTTCTTATACTGAAGGGCTGCCTAACGCTATGCTGGAGGCCATGATGGTCGGTAGGTGCGTGATTGCCACCATGGTCGGCGGTATACCTGAAATTGTTGCAGACGGTGACAACGGTTTGTTGGTAGAACCAGGTGACCCGGAAAACCTGTCCCGGGCCCTTTTAACAGTTATTAATAATCCACAATGGCGGGAGAACATGGCGATGCGGGGTAGAGATGTGGTGCTGACCAAGTTTACTTTACACAAGCAAGCTGAGGAATCCGTCAAAACGTGGCGGGCAGTAGGTCAGTTGAATGCTAAGGAAGTGAGCCGGTGAAAGCGATTATTTTGTCCGGGGGGAAGGGAACAAGGTTAAGGCCTCTTACTCACACCAACGCAAAACAGTTGATTCCCGTAGCTAACAAACCAATCTTGTACTTTGTTATTGAGCAGATACTCGAAGCAGGAATTACTGATATAGGGGTTATTATCTCCCCGGAAACAGGTGCTAGAGTACGGGAAGTCGTTGGAAGCGGTGAACGGTGGGATTGTAGTATTACTTACATTTTGCAGGAAAAACCTTTGGGCCTGGCCCACGCTGTAAAAACAGCCGCACATTTCCTGGGCCGGGAACCGTTTTTGATGTTTCTGGGGGATAACCTAATTCAGGGAGGCGTCAAACACCTGGTAGCCGACTTTGAAGAGACTGATATTGAAGCAATTATTCAACTTAAAGAAGTCAAAAACCCACAGCAGTTTGGTGTTGCCCAATTGGGTTACGGAGAACAGGTAATTAGATTAATGGAAAAGCCTAAAGATCCACCGTCAAACCTGGCATTAGTTGGCGTATACCTATTTAAGAGCCAAATTTTCGCGGCCATAGAAAAGATAACACCTTCCTGGCGCGGGGAACTGGAGATAACCGACGCCATTCAAAAGTTGATTGACGATGGGTACCGGGTAAAGGCCTGCCAACTGCAGGGCTGGTGGCTGGATACCGGGAAAAAAGACGACATCCTTGAAGCCAACCGGGTTATTCTTGATGAGTATGTGTGTTACCAAAACCTTGGTTTTGTGGACCAGGATAGCGTTTTAGCCGGGCGGGTGGAGATCGGAGTCGGCACCAAGGTAATCAACAGCCGACTGCGTGGACCCATATGCATAGGCAAAAACGTAATTATAAAAGATTCCTTTATCGGTCCTTATACAACGGTGGGGGAGAACAGCGTTTTGGAGCATGTTGGGGTAGAGCATTCCGTGGTCTTGGAAAATTGCCGCCTGTATAATGTTGACCGCATTGAAGACAGCTTAATCGGCTATAACACCCTGGTTGAAAAGGGTGTAACCCGAAAAAATACTGTGCGGCTTTTTGTGGGTGACGATTCACAGGTTATTGTTTGAAAGACATCCATGCCGCTGACGCGGCACCAGCAATTGATGAAAATTTACAGTTTTATTGTCATTCTGAACGAAGTGAAGAATCTTAAGATCCTTCGCTAGCGCTCAGGATGACAGTCCCTAAAGTCTATTTTCAGGATAGGAGGAAAGTGGTGAACATAATCGAGGGAGCAGTAGTTAAAAAACTTAATATAATACCGGATGATCGGGGCTACCTGATGGAAATGCTGCGCCGCGACTGGCCCGAATTCATGAACTTTGGGCAGGCCTATATAACAGCCGCGTACCCCGGGGTGGTAAAGGCCTGGCACTACCACAAACTCCAATGGGATCATTTTGTGTGCGTAAACGGCATGGCCAGGGTGGTGCTGTATGACCCCCGGGAAAAAAGTCCAACCCGGGGAGAAGTAAATGTCTTTCATATTGGTCAGCTTAACCCCGTCCTGCTTAAAATACCGCCTGAGGTATATCACGGCTTTGCCGCCGAAGGCAGTGAGACCGCCCTGATCGTAAACCTTCCCACTGAGTTATATAACTACCAGCAGCCGGATGAATACAGGCTGGCTTATAACGACCCGCTAGTGCCTTATACCTGGGAGGTTCAGCATCGGTGAAAGTTTTAATTACCGGTGCGTCGGGGATGTTGGGGACGGATATGGTGGCTGAATTTCACCGCCGTGGTTTTGCTGTTGCGGCCATGGACCGCAACAGCCTTGACATAACTGTTCTGGAACAAGTGCGCAGGGTTGTTGGGGACATTTCCCCCCGGATCATTGTAAACTGTGCGGCCTATACTGATGTAGACAAAGCTGAATCGGAACCTTTTAAAGCTTACTTAGTTAACGGACTGGGACCGCGTAACCTGGCGCTGGCCTGTGCTGAAATAGGTGCCTCCTTGGTGCAAATCAGTTCGGATTATGTTTTTGACGGCAGGCTCAATCGCCCTTGGGGCGTATACGATTACCCGCGTCCCCAAAACGTTTATGGTGCCAGTAAGCTATGGGGGGAGAGGGCGGTGCTGGATCTGTTAAAGTCTAGTTATTTAATCAGAACCAGCTGGTTATTTGGTCTGGGCGGAAAAAATTTTGTGTTTAAAATGCTTGCCCTGGGTCGTTCGGGTAAACCCATAAAAGTGGTAAATGACCAGTTTGGCCGCCCCACCTATACAGAAGACCTGGCCCGGGCAGTGGCTGATCTTGTGCAAACCCGCTGTTATGGTGTCTACCACGTGACCAATCAAAACTTAACAACATGGTTTAAATTTGCCGAATTAATTTTTATCAAATGCTGTCAAGACGTTGAACTAATTCCCTGCAGTACAAGAGATTTTAAATGCAATGCCCGAAGACCGGGTTACACAGTGCTGGATCCTTTTCCCTTACAAGAGACCATTGGTTATTTACTGCCCCGGTGGGAAGATGCTTTAGACCGTTATCTGGCCAAAATTAGGGGAGCGTGAGTTATGAAACTGCTAGTAACCGGCGGGGCGGGGTTTATCGGTACAAATTTTATCAGGCATATGATAACCAAACACCCGAACTGGAAAGTCATTAACGTAGATAAATTAACCTATGCCGGTAACCTGGAAAACCTGGCGGGCCTGAAGGGATGCAGCAATTACAGGTTCGTTAAAGGGGACATAGCCGATAATTCTGTTATGGAAGCGCTGTTTCGGAAAGGGATAGATGTAGTAGTTAATTTTGCCGCCGAATCACATGTCGACCGCAGCATTCAGGATGCCGGCCCGTTTATAAACACTAACATTGCAGGCACATTCGTGCTGTTACAACTGGCCCGACAGTATGGCATACAAAAACATATCCAGGTATCCACTGACGAAGTTTACGGTTCCTTACAGGGAAAGAACAAATTTACTGAAGACTCCTCGCTGGGCCCAAATAATCCGTATTCGGCCAGCAAAGCTTCAGCTGATCTTTTGTGTCGGTCTTACTATAAAACCTATAATTTGCCGGTGATCATCACCCGTTGTTCAAACAATTACGGGCCGTACCAGTTTCCTGAAAAGCTCATTCCCCTGGTTATTACCAACACATTGGAAAACGAAAGTATACCTGTTTACGGTGACGGCTTAAATGTTCGGGATTGGATTTACGTGGCCGATCATTGCCGGGCCCTGGAAGCCGTTATCCAGGGCGGGCAACCCGGAGAGGTATATAATATCGGAGCTAATAACGAATTATCCAATCTTGAATTGGTAAAGCAAATACTTGAATTGCTTAATAAACCGGAAGAACTAATTAAATTTGTTTCTGACAGGCCCGGGCATGACCGGCGTTATGCCATCGGCTGGACAAAAATAAAGGATTCCCTTGGGTGGCGGCCCGCATATTCGTTCAGGGATGGACTGGAGCAGACCATTAAATGGTATATCGAGCATCCCGGTTGGTGGAGACGGATCAGGTCGGGAGAATATAAAGACTATTACCGAAAATGGTACAAAGGAGTTAGAAATTAAGGCGATGCGAGTTTTATTCCTCACCAACACACCGCCCAAGGGGCCTTCAGCCAGGTACAGGGTGTACCAGTTCCTTCCTCACCTTGGGCATTATGGAATCAAAGCATCCTGCCATAGTGCCCTGACTCCCCGCCTTTACGATAAATTTAAGCCATCCGGGGGGATGTGGTCTAAAATATTGTATTTTGGTTTATCAGCCCTATCCAGGGTGATAGCGCTATTTAGACTGGCCTTTTACGACACTGTTTATATTCAAAAACTGGTTTTGCCCCATGTATATCCTTTTCCCGAGGTTATGCTTTGCAAGCTGGGAAAGCTGCTGGGCAAACGAATAATATTTGATTATGATGATGCTATTTTCACAATTTCTGAGGTGCGAAAAAAAACATGGGTTGAAAGATTTACTTGCCCGGGTAGGCTGCAAAGGGTTATAGAACTTTGTGACGGCGTTGTTGCTGGTAACAATTTCCTGGCCGATTATGCCCGCGGTTACAATAAAAACGTATGCGTGCTGCCTACGTGTGTCGAACTGGCTAAATACCCAGCGCCGAAGCCCAAATATAATTGGGGTGACCCGGTTGTGATTGGCTGGATCGGCACTCCGTCCACGTTGCCTTATTTAGACTTGATTAGGCCTGCTCTGCAGCAGATTGCCCAAAAGCAGGAAATCATTCTAAGGATAGTAGGTGGCAAAGAATATCACTGCCCGGGGGTTAAAGTTGAATGCTTGCCATGGACGCTGGATGGCGAAGTTGAGCTTATTAAATCCTTTAATATCGGGGTTATGCCTCTTACCGATGATGCATGGTCCCGGGGAAAGTGCGGGTTAAAGCTGCTGCAATATATGGCGGCAGGCGTGCCTGCCATAGCATCACCGGTAGGGGTGAACAGCGAAATCATTCAAGATGGTCTAAACGGATACCTGGCTGCCGGTACCACCCAGTGGGTAGAAGTATTGGAAATAATAATGTCAAATCCTGCTGCCCATGCATATATGGCAGAGAAAGCCCGGGAAACCGTGGAGAAAGAATATGCAGTTGAATCTAACATCCCAAAGCTGGTTGATATATTAAAAGACAATAGCTATTACCATACGCCTGGTGTTAGGAATGAATAATATGACAGCTGATTGGCTGGAAACAGTGCCTAAATGTTATATTTGCGGGAATGAACATGCTATTTTATTGATGCCGGTTAAAGACCGCTGGCATGGCATTGAGGGAGACTTCAGCCTGTATGAATGTAAAGGCTGCGGATTAATTTATACAAACCCACGCCCCAAACCTGAAGCTATAAGTATGTATTATCCAGATTCCTATAGGCCTCATCAGCCGGGGGCTAACTTTAACAGGCAACAATCAAAAACTAAAAAAATGACTTGGTTAAAAAACTTTTTTGATTCAAGAAGCCATTTTTTACCCCCAATAATCCCCGGAGGGCGATTATTGGAAATTGGTTGTTCTTATGGGAGCTTTCTGGAATATGCCAGAAAGCTGGGGTGGGAAGTATGCGGAGTGGATATAGCAGCAGAACCGATTAACTTTGGTCGGCAGGTATTAGGATTAGATATTCACCACGGGACGCTGGAAAGCGCAAAATTTCCGGATAAGAGTTTTGACGTGGTAACCGGATGGATGGTGCTGGAGCATTTGCATGATCCGGTTGGGACGCTTAAGGAAATACGGCGCATTATAAGGCCGGGGGGGGTTGTTGCCTTTGGAATCCCCAACGCGGCAAGCTGGGAATTTAAACTCTTTGGCCCCAACTGGTTCGCTCTGGAAATCCCCAGGCACTTATCACATTTTACTTGCCATTCTGTAAATGAATTGTTTACCAGGACCGGTTTTAATCTGGAAAAGGTATATTACCAAAAGAATATCAGTAATATACCGGCCAGCCTGGCACTGCTTATTGAAGACCGCCTTGGCTGCGGCAGGGTAAGCGGCTTGCTTAGAAACATGGCCCGCTCCAGCCTGTTCCATAGGGTTTCGTACCCTGTGGCTGCTGTTTTATCCTGGCTTGGGATGACCGGCAGGATGACTGTGGTTGGCAAACCCATCCCAACCAACAAGTAATGACAAAAATTTCAATGGTAAGTCAGGGCGGGACGTCATGGTTAACTGACATACGAAAAACAATGATGGGGATATAAACATGTATGACGCACAAAAGTTAAAGATATCTGTGGCTCTGTGTACTTACAACGGGGGACGTTTTATAGAAGCGCAGATGAACAGCATATTAAAGCAATCCAGGCCTCCGGATGAGGTAATTGTTTGTGATGACGGGTCCACGGATAATACAGTTGATATTGTGCGCAGCATTGCTGTAAAACACCCCGGTAAGGTTTGGGTTTATAAGAATCAGATCAACCTTGGCTGTGTGAAGAATTTCGGACAGGCTATTCAACTGGCTACCGGAGACATTATCTTTCTGAGTGACCAGGATGATGTATGGTTTTACGACAAAATAAAAAGCATGAGCGCACCTTTTATTGAAGACCACAGGATAGGCCTTGTATACAGTGACGCAGTAATCACCGATAAATCACTGAAGCCGACGGGCGAGACGCTGTTTGGCAGGCGCAAGAACCTGGGCATAAGCAGCGTGCGTTCCGCCTGTCAGTTGATCAAAGGGGTAGGGATAAACGGCTGCACAATGGCTTTTCGTTCCTCACTAAAAGATATTATTCTTCCTATTTACAAAGGATGGGGCCATGATCATTGGATTGTTTTTATTGCCCATGCGGTTACAGGGATAAGACCGGTAGGTAAGTCGTTGATATTCTATCGCCGACATGGCAATAACTGTGGCATTGACCCCACCCTGGAAGACGAATGGCTGACCAGGTGGAAAAATGTTTTACAATCCTCGGGCACTCCAGTGTATACCGGTGATAGGCAACGCTGGGAGACAATGTGTCGGCGTTTGGGGGAAATAGCCGACCAGTTGGACACAGAGATGGTAAATCAAATCAGGTTAAGAGAGTTTCTAGTTGAATGCAGACGGCGCCTGGAATTTGCTTTGCATAGAGAGCGTTTAAAGAAAGCAAGGCGCATTAAACGCTGGGGACCTCTATTATGGAGTCTTTTCAAAGGTGATTATCACCGACACTTAAGAGGAGTGAAAAGTTTTTTAAAGGATGTATTGATAAAATAGCACAATTCCAGATAATAGAGGGGATAAGTGTGGACTCTGTTTTAATTTTTGTGCATATACCGAAAGCTGGTGGGACTGCATTAAATAATATCATAAACAAGAATTATCAAAAAGGAACCATCTTTCAGTTTAATAAAGAAAACTCATTTGAGAGTTTCATTAAGTTAACTGGTAGTGAAAAAAGTAAATATAGCTGTTTTAGGGGGCATATTGGGTACGGTTTGCATAATTATTTACCAAAGGACATCAGTGTAAAATATATTACTATGCTTAGAGATCCAATTGATAGAGTAGTTTCTCATTACTATTATGTTTTACGGCAGCCAGAACATTATTTGCATGAGGAAGTATGTGGAAGAGGCATGTCATTGAAAGAATATGTTTTAAGTGAATTAACGAGTGAATTATGCAATGGGCAGACAAGGCTTTTGGCTTCATTTGATGGTGAAGTTATAGACTTTAATAAAAAGGATATCATAGACGGAAATGATCTTAAAATTGCAAAAATAAATTTACAAAAATATTTTTCGTTCGTAGGTATAACTGAAGAGTTTGATGTTTCAGTTTTGCTTTTAAGGGAAATTTTTAAATGGGATAAGATTTATTATTATAAAAAAAACGCATCGCGAAGTAGGCCAACATTGAGCTCCATTGGGGATAGTGTTAAGGATATTATTAGCAAAAATAATTCAATTGACATGGAACTATATGAATATGCAAAAGATTTGTTTCATGAAAAGTTAAAATTTTATCGTGATCCAATTGAGGCTGGTCTAAAACCGTTTAAACTGTGCAATAGGATATATTCGAGTGTTTATGGTCCATTAGCGAGGATGAATGAAATTACTCGCATTAAGAGTACTTATTAGTTAGTTCCTGCCATTAACTACCAACCCATCCGGGTGTCATATTTTTATCGTTGACATAAGGTAATTGTATATAATTTTAAGTTCTTGATACATTCATGCCGCCGAGGTGATACCAGCGGATAAATGAAAAACGTAAAATGACCCGTCCAATCAAGAAATACTTATGATTGGGCCAGGTAAAAGGGGGTACGGCAGGTTAAAGCGATCATCCTGGCCGGCGGCAGCGGCACCAGATTGTGGCCCATCAGTAGAACTAACTTCCCCAAACAATTTGTAAAATTAAAAAACATGGACAGATCCATTTTTCAAATGTCTTTACAAAGGTGCCTTTTGTTAACTGGTCCGTCGGAAATATTTATCGTCACAAATAGTAACTATAAATTCTTGGTTCTGGGCCAAATCGAAGAATTAGGTTACAAGTTTGATGAAAGCCAAATCCTGGTGGAGCCCGCGGGAAAAAATACTCTTCCGGCCGTATATTACGGCGTAAAAGAGATAAAAAAATATGGAAACGAAATCATCGCGGTTTTCCCGTCGGATCATTTGATGGCAGACGAGCGTAAATTCCAGTGCACCATCAATAAAGGTAAACAATTGGTTGATAATTATATTGTTACCTATGGTGTTCGCCCGGGCAGACCGCATACCGGCTATGGTTATATTAAACCCCAAACGTCGTTGGTAGTGGGTTATAAGGTGGATGAATTTAAAGAAAAGCCGGACATCCAAGGGGCGTCAACCTATCTGGAACAGGGCTACCTGTGGAACAGCGGCATATTTATGTTTCGGGCGGATTTTTTTACCATGGAATTAAGAAAACACTGTGAGGAAGTTTACCAGGCTTTCCAGACGGTGGACGTTAAAGAGGCTTATCAAAGAACGCCCAGTATATCCATGGATTACGGGATCATGGAAAAATCACAACGGGTAGCGGTTATTCCCCTGGATGTCAAGTGGAGTGACCTTGGCAGTTTTGATACTTTTTATGATCAGTTTGCCGCCGACGGCAAGGGGAATATCTCCTTCGGCAGCGATATACTAATTGATGCCGACAACAACCTGATCTATACCGGTACGGATAAAGCGGTGGCATTAATAGGTGTCGACGATTTAATCATTGTTGATGAAAGGGATGCCTTGCTCATTTGTAAAAGGGAACAATCCCAAAAAGTCAAGGTAGTGGTAGAAAGATTAAAAGCAAGTAACGACACCAGGGCAGACTTTCACCTGACTACTTACAGGCCCTGGGGGTCCTATACGATATTGGAGGAAGGGCTTTTCTATAAAATAAAACGGATTACCGTTCTCCCCGGGAAAAAGTTAAGTTATCAGTTGCACCACCATCGCAGTGAACACTGGATAGTGGTGAGCGGAACGGCCAAGGTGACTGTGGAAGGCGAAGAATACATCGTGCGCAGCGGTGAGAGCACTTTTTTTAAATCCGGACTTAAACACAGGCTGGGCAACCCGGGCAAGGTGCCGTTGGAAGTCATAGAAGTTCAACTGGGGCAGTACCTGGCGGAGGACGATATAGTCAGGCTTGATGATGACTTTGGAAGGTGTTAGGGGAACAACAAAATGAAAAAAGTGGCGCTGATTACCGGGGTTACCGGCCAGGACGGGGCTTACCTGGCCCAATTCTTGTTGAAAAAGGGTTACCTGGTGCACGGTATCAAACGGAGGTCATCACTATTTAACACGGCCAGAATCGACCACATTTACAGGGATTTGCACGAAAAGGATGTTAATTTTTTTTTGCATTACGGTGACCTGACCGATTCTACTAACCTGATTAGAATTATCCGGGAAATACAGCCCGACGAAATTTATAATCTGGCTGCCCAAAGCCACGTGGCGGTTTCTTTTGAATCTCCGGAATATACCGCCAATGCGGATGCCCTGGGTGCACTGAGGTTGCTGGAAGCTATAAGAATTCTGGATTTGGTCAAAAAGACCAGATTTTATCAAGCATCCACCAGCGAGCTGTACGGAAAGGTGCAGGAAACCCCCCAAACGGAAAAAACCCCCTTTTATCCCCGCAGCCCATACGCCGCAGCCAAACTATACTCCTACTGGATTACCGTGAACTATCGCGAGGCGTACAATATTTTTGGCTGCAACGGCATTTTGTTTAACCACGAGTCCCCATTGCGGGGGGAGACTTTTGTTACCAGGAAAATAACCAGGGCCGTGGCCCGAATTAAATTGGGGCTGCAGGAAAAGGTTTACCTGGGGAACCTGGACGCCAGGAGGGACTGGGGACACGCCGCGGACTATGTGGAGGCCATGTGGCTCATTTTGCAACAGGAAAAGCCGGACGATTACGTAATCGCCACCGGGGAAAACCACCCGGTGCGGGAATTTGTAACCCGGGCCTTTATCGAAGCCGGCATGGAAATACAGTGGCGGGGCCGGGGGCGAGAAGAGAAAGGCATTGATAGGGTGTCCGGAAAGACACTGGTGGAGGTGGACCCTAAATATTTCAGGCCTACAGAAGTGGATATGTTGCTGGGGGATCCCGCCAAGGCCAGGAGCATACTGGGCTGGGTGCCAAAGGTTTCGTTCCGGGAATTAGTGCAAACCATGGTGCAAGCGGATCTGGCCGAAGCAGAAAAAGACCTGCTTTGCCAGAGGGAAGGTTTCCTGGTGCCCGGTTATTATGAGTAACAACTAAGATGATAAACAGATTAAAAAGAACACTGGCTTTGGGCAGTGGCAGAACGGCGAAGGCCAAAAGGAACGTTGTTTATATTTTAATCGGCAGAAGCCTGACGGTATTACTGAGCTTTGGCATTGTCAGGGTTACTTATAATTTACTGGATGAAGAGCTTTATGGAATATGGCTAATCCTGTTGTCGATTCTTGCCTGGATCAACCTCTTCGACCTGGGAATGGGCAATGGCTTAAGGAACAAGCTGGCCGAATCCCTGGCCCGGGGGAATCAGGAAACCGGAAAAATATTTGTTAGCACAGCGTACGTAATTATCGGGATATTTGTTGCTTTAACCGGTTTAATTTTTATCAAGGTTTCTCCATGGATTAGTTGGGAGGTAATATTTAACAGCAATGCAGTGCATGAAAACCAGCTCAGTCTGTTATGCGGCTGCCTAATTGTATTATATCTGCTTAACTTTTTGTTTTTCCTAATTAAATCGGTGGCATTAGCCTACCAGGACGCAGCGGTTCCCGCGTTTATGACTTTAATCACCAATATACTGATCTTTATTGCCCTGTCCTTATGGGCTAAATCCGGTGACGGCAGTTTAAATGCCGTGGGTTTTTTATACGGTTTAATCACCGTGGCGGTGGCTTTTTTATTCAATATTGTATTGTTCGCAACCAGGTACAGGGAAACCAGTCCCTCTTGGCGCACCGTGGATGGGAGATATTGTTCGGAATTATTTAACCTGGGTATTAAATTCTTTGTTATTAAAATAGCTGTATTGGTTATTCTTACCACTGACAATTTGATCATAACCCAGGTGCTGGGCCCGGAACATGTTGTACCCTATCAGGTGGTTTTTAAACTGTTCAGTGTATTCACCATCGCCCACGGGATCCTGTTGACCCCCTTTTGGTCTGCTTTTACCGAGGCTAATGTCAATAAAGACTATCCCTGGATCAAAGCCGCATTAAGAAAGTTACTGCTGCTGATGATACCTATGGTTTTGGGCGTGGGCATCCTGGTCATCGGGGCTGAAAAAATAATCTTTTTATGGCTGGGTAATGGTCTGAACGTCGATTATTTACTAGTTGTGCTAATGGGGTTGTATGTCATCGTATTAATGTGGAGTAATATCTTTGCCTGTTTCCTCAATGGTATTGGTAACATAAACCTTCAGATGTGCAGTGCTATATTGGCGGGTTTAATCAATATCCCCCTGTCTATTTACTTGGCCCAAAATATAGCGCTGGGTACCAGTGGTGTTATTTTGGGTTCCATTGTGTCCATATCCTTAGGAGCAGTTTTGGCGCCGGTGCAAACTTATTTTTGTTTAAAAAGGGAGTAAGAGCTTGAAACAACTGCAAGAACAATGTAGGTTATGCGGTAATTCGCTGGAATATGTTTTTTCGCACCCGGTACTGGGTAAATATAACGTAAAATACTTTGTTTGTGGAAATTGTGCGTTACTGCAAACGGAGAAGCCCTACTGGCTTGATGAAGCTTATTCTTCTGCTACCAGTGCTGCAGATACAGGTATATTTTCCCGTAACATTAACATAAGCAAAACTGCTTCTGTATTCATGTATTTCCTTTTTTTCAGAGCAGGCAAGTTTATAGATTATGGGGGAGGACATGGCATTTTTACCAGGTTAATGCGGGACGTGGGTTTTGATTTTTACTCATTTGATAAGTATGCTGAAAACTTATTTGCCCGTGGCTTTGAAGCCAAAAAATTACCGGTATATGACGGAGCTACTGCTATTGAGGTTTTCGAGCATTTCGATGACCCGCTGAAAACAATGGAAGAAATGTTTAATTACTTAAAAAACAAAAACATTTTATTTACTACTGAGCTGTACGGGAATCATATTCCGCACCCGGACCATTGGCGCTATTACGTATTTAACACGGGCCAACATGTTTCGTTTTATAATGTGAAAACGCTGTACTGGATGGCAAAACAATTCAACTTGCATCTTTGGACCGACGGGCGCTCGCTGCACTGTTTTACAGAAAAAAGATTTCCCCGGTGGAAACTAAAGCTGTTAAAAAGGTTTAATAAAATACTATTTTATTATGTTAACCGGTGCCTGCCTTCCAGAACCATACCGGATTCTAAAATAAATCTAAGCTATAACAAGTTGAGCCCCGTTTCAGAAGCCATTACGGAGGAAAGGGAAACCGGATGAAAGAGATCTTTGACACATATATTGAAAATGCTTTTGGCAGGCACGAACAGGCATCATTAAAGTTAATCCAATTTGAAAAAAATTACCGGTCGTATTTCCCCACCGATAAAAATGCCAGGGTTCTGGATATCGGCGTCGGGAGGGGGGAAATGCTTTCCTGCATGAAAACCTGGGGGTATGAAAAATACCTTGGCCTAGATATCTCTCCCAGTACAGTTGGTTTTTGTTCATCCCTTGGTTTGAATTGTATGCTGGTTGATAATTCTACGGAATGGCTTCAGGAAAAAAAAGATGAATTTGACCTGATCACGCTTCTTGATGTTCTTGAACATATAAAAAAGGAGCATACCATCGAATTTTTAAAGGCCATCAAATCAACACTAAAAGAGGCCGGAGTTTTAATTATTCAAGTACCCAATCTACAAGCACCTGATGGTTACCTGCACAGGTACAATGACATTACCCACGAAGTTGGGTATATTGAGCACAGCCTGCAGCAGGTTCTGATAACGGCCGGCTTTAGAAACATCTGCTTCCATGGCTTCGAAGAGTATGTGTTTGGCGGGTGGAAGGAGTATATAAAAAAAGTGATCAGGGCTTTGTTCTGGAGGTATGTTAGATTTACCCGCAGGATGAACAGAAATATAAACCCGCAAATTTTACACCCGGTATTTTTTGCAGTGATAATAAACAATTAACAATTAACTCATTAATCAAGCCCGTGATCTTATTAGCATTAAAAAATACGGGTTGGGGGACATATGTAAAATGAAAAAAGCCCTGATTACGGGGATCAGCGGCCAGGATGGTTCTTACCTGGCGGAACTGTTGCTGGAAAAAGGCTACGAGGTGCACGGAACTATACGCAAAGTATCCTTTGAGGATTACGGTCACCGGTTGAGGAATATAGCCCATTTGCGGGATAGAATCTACCTGCATGGTGCATCCCTGGAGAATCAGCTTTCCCTTTACAAGGTTATAAGAGATGTGCGACCCCATGAGTGCTACCATTTGGCTGCCGTAAGCTTTGTTAACGATGGCTTGGATGAATCATCCATTGTAACCACCAATTTTAACGGAACTCATTATCTGCTGGAAGCAGTCCGGGAAGTGGTCCCCTCGTGCAGGGTCTATTTTGCCGGCTCCAGTGAAATGTTCGGCTACATCGACACTTTTCCCCAGAACGAGTCTACTTCGTTCAGCCCGCGTTCAATGTACGGTATTTCAAAACTTGCAGGCTATTGTTTAGCCAAAATATATAGAAAAAGATACGGCATTTTTATTTGTGCCGGCATCCTGTATAACCATGAATCACCGAGACGGGGTTTTGAATTCGTAACCAGAAAAATTACATCCACTGCCGCCAGAATCAAAGCGGGACAGGAACAAAAACTCGTTTTGGGCAACCTACACGCCCGGCGTGATTGGGGTTACGCCCCGGATTATGTGCGGGCCATGTGGTTGATGATGCAGCAGGATCTGCCCGACGACTATATCGTCGCCACCGGTAAAACTCATACAGTGTTGGATTTTATAAAGACCACTTTTTCCATGCTGCATTTGGATTATAGAGAACATGTGGTGACTGACCGGATGTTTTACCGGGAGGCCGAAGAGGTTCCTTTGTGCGGTGACAACCATAAGATTAAAAACAGGCTGGGCTGGAATACGTCAAAAGACCTGCCCGGGATTATTGAGGAAATGGTCAGGGAAGATTTAAAAATGGTGCAATTGGGGGGTGGGTATGCTCCGGGTATTATATGACTACCAAATCTGGACGATGCAGAAATACGGGGGCGTTTCCCGGTACTTTTATGAGTTAATCAAAAGAGGTACTGAAAGCCGGTTGTTCCGGGCCGAGGTTTGGGCAGGGCTGATTAAAAATGAATACGGGCTGGAAAAACTATCCGGCGAGGATCTCTTGGTGCGGGGAAAAAAAATTCCGGACCTGCCCAGGACCGGGCGTGCGTGGCAGGTACTGGGTTTAGTGAATAAAAATCTTTTTAACGGCTGGTTCAGGCTGTGCCAAAATAGATACGATATTTATCATCCCACTTATTACCACACCGGGGCAAAACGGTTCAAGGGAAGGCAAGTGATCACTGTTTTTGACATGATTCATGAACTTTATCCACAGTTGTTTCTGGCAGATGACACTACATCCAGATCAAAAAAACTGGCAGTGGAAAGCGCGGACGCTGTCATCGCCATTTCCGAATCTACCAAGCGGGATTTAATCAATATGCTGGGTATTGACGAGCAAAAGGTCTTTGTCGTCTATTTGGCTAACTCATTGGTGCATGACCCGGGTGGTTATGAGGCAATAATTCAAAAGCCCTACATTCTTTATGTCGGTAACCGGCGGGGATACAAAAATTTTGTTCATTTCATCCAGGCATACGCCTTAAATAGAAGAATAATGTCAGACTTTCAGCTAGTGGTCTTTGGCGGAGAAAAGATTACTCCGGCCGAACGCAGAGAACTTGAGGAATTAAAGGTACATGAAAAAGTTAATCAAATAACCGGCGATGACGAGGTTTTAATTAATTTATATAAGAATGCCGCCTGTTTTGTTTACCCGTCTCTTCACGAGGGCTTTGGCATCCCTCCCTTGGAGGCCATGCATTACGGTTGCCCTGTCGCAGCCAGCAATGCCGGTTCCATTCCCGAAATTGTGGGAGAAGCGGGGGTTTTATTTAATCCCCGCCAGCCGGAAGATATAGCGCGGGCACTGGAAATGGTGCTTTACGATGAAGAGCTAAGGGAAAGCTTGGTCAAAAAAGGGTATCAGCATGAAAAAATGTTCAGTTGGGAAAGATGTGCCCGGGAAACTGGCGCTATCTATGACAAACTGGGCGAATAGACACGAGGGTGAATAAATTGGATTTCACTGCTAAAATTTATATTGCCGGGCACCGGGGGTTGGTGGGTTCGGCGATCAAGAGAAAACTTGAAAAAAGCGGGTATACCAATTTGACCTGTCGAACCAGCCAGGAACTGGACTTGACGGACCAGCGGGGAGTGAAGGAATACTTCGCCCTGGAAAAGCCGGATTACGTCTTTCTGGCCGCGGCCAGGGTGGGGGGAATACAGGCCAATAGTAACTTTCCAGCGGATTTTATTTATCAAAACCTGGCCATTCAAAACAATGTCATCCACGAGGCTTACCGTTACGAGGTCAAAAAGCTGCTTTTCATTGGCAGTTCCTGTATTTATCCAAAATTTGCCCCCCAGCCCATGCAGGAAGATTGCTTGCTGACCGGGCCATTGGAGTCCACCAACGAGCCCTACGCCGTGGCCAAGATTGCGGGGATTAAAATGTGCCAGGCTTACAACAGGCAGTACGGCACCAACTTTATCCCGGTGATGCCCACGAACCTTTACGGGCCCAATGATAACTTTGACCTGGACAGCGCCCATGTTCTGCCGGCCCTGATCAGAAAATTTCATGAGGCTAAGATACAGAATAAGCCGGAAGTGGAAATCTGGGGTACCGGCCGGCCGAGAAGGGAATTTTTATACGTGGACGACTTGGCCGAGGCCAGCGTTTTCCTCATGCGCCACTATAATTGTCAAAATACCGGTCCTTTAATCAACATCGGGACGGGGGAAGACCTAACCATAAAGCAGTTAGCCGAAATGATCAGTGATATCATCGGGTATAGCGGGACAATGAAATATAACCCGGACAGGCCGGATGGAACCCCGCGCAAACTGCTGGACGTTTCCAGGGCACAGCGACTGGGCTGGCAGGCCAAAACACCGCTGGCAGAGGGAATAAAAAAGACATATGCATGGTACACGGAAAACCTCCCTGACCGGGGTTGAATATTATTCTACTGGAGGCGGGATTCTGAAAGGAAAACTATTTTCCATTATTACCCCCACATATAATTGCGAATCAACCATTGCAGCAACTATAAAAACAGTGTTGGCACAAAACAAAGATCTGTTTGAGTACATTATTGTGGACGGCCTGTCGGACGACGGCACCCTGGAAACAATTAAAGAATACGCTGCCGAAATAAAATTGATCGCTGAGCGGGACAACGGTGTTTATGACGCCATGAACAAGGGAGTTGACGTGGCGGCGGGTAAGTACCTGTATTTCCTGGGTGCCGGGGATCAATTAAGAGATGGTATTTTGGAGAAAATTAAGCCGGCTATGCCTGTGGGTAGCTCGTATTTTGTTTACGGCAACGTGTACCGACTGGACCAAAACAGGGTTTATGACGGACCCTTCAACAAGAGCAAATTAAACAAAAGAAATATATGCCACCAGGCTATATTTTATGAGAAAAGCATTTTTGATGTGGTGGGCAAATTTGATTTAAGGTACAAGACTAAAGCCGATTTCGCACTGAACTTAAAATGCTTCGGCAGCAAAAATATTAAGAGGAAGTACATCAATTATGTGATAGCGGATTATGCGGGATTCGGATTGAGTTCCATCAAAAAGGATGAACAATTCATGGCGGAGCGTCCCCAACTGGTCAGAAAGCATTTAGGGGTAAAAGAATTCCTGGTTTATAAGATTAGATCCGCTTACGTGAAAAGGGCAAATAAATGAATGATTTTGCCGGGTACCGGCGCTCCGGCGCGAGGGCCGATTTTAGGACCCTGTCAGGGTATGGGGGGTAAATATTATTGGTTTTATAAGCGTGGTCAATCAACTGATTAATAAATTTTGCGCTTTGCTATTCGGCCGGTTTTTTAACCAAAGCAGTGAAAACTTAAAACGAGCCGAAGCTAATTCTGTTTTATTGGCTCGGCTGCATATACAAAGATTAGAGCAGACAAGCATCGTACGGTCTTTAAAAGAAATTGAATTTAAGGTCTTTTCCCAGTGGGGAGAGGATGGCATCATACAATATGTTTTAAGTAAAATTCATGTTGAAAACGAAGTATTTATTGAATTCGGCGTTGGGAACTACAGGGAATCTAACACAAGATTTCTCTTGGTTAATAATAATTGGAAGGGAATTGTTATTGAAGGCAATCCCCGATACGTAGATCAAATACAAAGCGACCGCCTTTACTGGCGATACGATTTAACTGCGGTTTGCCGGTTTATCACCAGGGACAACATTAACCAAATAATTACTGGCGCGGGTATCAGCGGTGATATTGGCCTTTTGAGCATTGACATCGACGGCAACGATTATTGGGTCTGGGAAGCCATAGATGTGGTTAACCCGCGCATTGTCGTATGCGAGTATAACAGTATTTTTGGGGCCGACCATGCCGTTACTATCCCCTATGATCCTCAATTCTATATTGGGGATGCCCATTATTCCCATTTATATTACGGCTGCTCCCTGCCGGCTCTTTGCAGGGTGGCCGGCAGCAAGGGGTATAGCTTTATCGGTTGCAACAGTGCTGGATGTAATGCTTTTTTCGTACGTAAGGATTTGTCACAACCATTTAAGTTGCTTTCCGCTAAAGAGGGATACGTATCTAGCAGGTTTAGGATTTCGAGGGATATATCCGGGCGGCTGAATTATGTATCCGGTCCGGACAGAACTGGTGTAATCGCTCACCTGAATATATACGACCTGGAATTGGGAACTACCCGCCCGCTTAAGGATTTACTGGAAATATAAAGCTGGCTTTATACTGGCAAATGCTTAGCCCTTACCATATATGGCAAGGGCTAAGCATTAAGGTGAAATAAAAGGCGTTGAATTTTATGTCGAGCAGCTGATCAAATAGCCATTATCTTCTAAATAACTGATGATTTGTTTTGTACATGCTTCAGGGGTTTGCTTATCTGTTTCTATGGTTAATTCAGGGTTTAAGGGAGTTTCGTATGGTGCGGTAAGGCCCGTAAAGTTTTTAATCATTCCAAGTCTGGCCTGTCGATACAATCCTTTGGGATCACGCTGTTCACATACCTCCAACAAGCATTTAACATGAATTTCTACATAATCACCCGGTCTGAACAAACTGCGAACCAATGCCCGTTTCTTTTCATAGGGGGAGATAAATGAAACTAATACAAACAGTCCTGCATCCATAAACATTTTGGATACTTCTCCCACCCGGCGGATGTTTTCCCGGCGGTCACGGGGACTAAAGCCAAGGTCGTTATTCAAACCCAGGCGAATATTATCCCCATCCAGCACATAAGAGCGCACTTGACGCTGATAAATTTTTTTCTCTACTTCCGCTGCCAAGGTTGATTTGCCTGCACCGGGTAGTCCCGTGAACCAGAGAACACAACTCTTGTGCCCATTCAAGCGATGCCGGTCTTCCCTGGTAATTTTAGTGCTGTACAAAAGGGACACAAATTTATTATTTATATTATTCACCTAACTTCCATTCTTTCTTGCACTCTATAAACACCTGGCCATATATCTTCCAGCCAAAAGCGGAATCTGCTTTACATAGCGAGCGCTTAAAGCAAGCAAGCGCGCATTGAGCGCTTGTGGCCATTATTATGGAGTCTTTTCAAAGGTGATTACCATCGACACTGAAGAGGGGTGAAAAGTTTTTTAAAGGAAATATTGATAAAGTTGCGCAGTCCCGTGCCAGCTAATGGTACTCCGTGTAAAAGCCAGGGTGCTAAGCCCTAGCTCTACACGGGTGGATGGAGATACCTAATTTGTTCCTTTCAATAGTGGTTTTTCCCTGGCCCAATATAGGTAAAAACCGTCGTAAACCTTCACGTTATTGTATCCAAGCAGCTTATTAAGAACAAAATAAACATAAGAAGCCCTTGTTGCGTTATCGGAGTAGATAATAACCCGCTTATCCGGGGTGACTTCCTGTTCGCTAAAAATTTTTTCCAGATCTTCAGTTGTTTTAAACTTCTGATCCTCTTTAATTAATTGATCCCAGGGAATGTTGACAGCCCCGGGAATATGGCCGCGACCGCTGTATTCTTCCGGCGAACGGGCGTCAACGATAGCGTTTTCTTCGGGTTTTTCCAAGGCTGCTGCAACGTCCGCAGTTTCAATAATGGCCCGTTCTTTTAATTGTTCATCGGATAACTTAAACTTGCCAAGATAAGGTCTTCTTTCTCTTCCCCCGGCGGTTTCGTAGCCATTAACCAACCACTGATCAATTCCACCATCCAGCATCTGTACATTTAACCCATACATATTCAGGAAAAACCACAAGCGGGCATGGGAGTAATTGTCACTGTAAACTACGATATGATCGGTACTGTTAATTCCATATTCCCTAATCGTCAGGCTGAGGAGTTTGGGAGAAGTAAATCTGCCCCGTCGGTTTGGGTCAGACAGGGACTTAATATTAAAGCAAATTGCCCCCGGTATGTGACCCTGTTCATAAATATCCCTTGATCGGGTGTCAATAATGGTTAAGTTTGGCTGACCCAGCAGCCTCTTTAATTGTTCCGCGCTGACCAGACTTTCCGGGTGGGCATATGGTTTGGCCTCGGTTTTTTCAATGGCGGCTTTTATATTTGCACTATCCATCTCCGCGGCCCGGTTGCATCCCGAGATTAGAAATATCAACAGGATTAAGGTGATGCCAATAATTAAAGCTCTCTTAAATTTCAATAAGTCAAAAACCTCCTTTAAAAAAACATATCGTTAATGAACAGGCTAAATTATTATATGTAATAACATTTTAGTTGTGATTCATATAAATAGTTTAATAATTAAACTTGTAACGATATTTGCAAGGAGGGGAAAGATGAAAAGGTTTACCTGGTTGCTGATAATTTTTTTCGGGGTTCTTCTATGTGTTCCGGCTGCTGAGGCTCAGACTTTAAATGATATACAGGGGCACTGGGCCGAGGGTCACATCAAGCAGCTAGAGACCGCTTCGGTTATTGGTGGCTATCCTGATGGTAGTTTTCGTCCGGAAGCTAACATGACGCGGGAAGAATTTATTAAATGTCTTGTGCAAGTATTAAAAATTCCTGTATCCGGTCCGGTACAGCCATCTTACCAGGATGTTAGCAGTGATACTTGGTCTTATCCTGCAATTGAAACTGCAGTGGCGGCTGGGATTTTAGTGCCTGGCGAATCCGTAAACGGCATGCTCAGGGCCGGGGAGCCAATCCCCAGAGCGGAAGTGGCAACACTGATCATTCGGGCGCTGAAAATTCCTGTGCAATCAACTGCTACCGGTTATGATGACGGGGTTAATATTCCGGCTTCTTTCCGCGGTTATATCAGGGCATCCAAGGACCATGGTTTAATGTCCGGCTATCCCGATGGAACATTTAGGCCCTGGAACCCCGTAACCAGGGCTGAAGCTGCAGTGATCCTGGTGCGTTTAATTTATGAATCAGGGAAAGGCAAGGGTATGGTTACCATATGTTATGACCACGGGGCCGCTTCGGTATTTGAAAATGCTTTTCCGCTGCACCAGCAGTACAATTACCCCGGTGTGAATTACGTGTTGCCGCCGCACGTTGGAGCCAAGGGTATGGTCAATTTGGAGCAACTACGGGAAATGGAAGGGGCTGGTTGGGAAACCGGCTCCCATTCTAAAAACCACTTGCATTTTAAAGATCTAAGGGATCGCGAAATCAGGGACCAACTGGGACTTTCAAAAGAGTGGTTGCAGAAAAATGAGCTTGGGTATGCAAGTTTTGCGTATCCGTTCTGGTTTGATACCGATCCTTACCCGGTTGTAAGTGAGTATTACGAATCGGCAGTGACATGTTTTGGAAAAGTGGTTAATATACCCCCGGCCAACAGGTACAAATTGGAAAGATTCATGTTTGATGGCGGCTTTAATGATACCTCAATTAATGATTTGCTAGATAAAACTGTTGTTAAAGGCGGGTGGTTAATTTTTTACACCCATTCGGTGGCGAAAGACAATCAGGCGGCGGCGAATCACGGGATTAACCAGCAAAAATTGCAGTACTTATTTGAGGAAATTAAAAAACGCGGTTTGAAAGTTGTTACCATCAGCGAAGGGGTAAACTACGCCTGTTACTAAAAGTAATAGCCGGTTGAAAACACCGGTTGTGTAAAAATAAAAAGTGGATTTAAAACAAAAGAACTGCACTAATTTGTTTGGGAAATTAGTGCAGTTCTTTTTATCGTTACTTTTGAGGCAGGAACACTTGTTATAAATAAAACATAAAATAACAGGAAATGGCACGACACAACTTTGAGGAAGAGACCAATGTCAGAAGTTGACCGGGCTGAGCAAGTTAAAAAAACTTCCATTATGATTGCCCGCCACGGTGGCATAGTTATTATCGGGTCAATAATCAGCAGCGTGGTCCGGTTCCTGACCCAGGTTATCCTTGGCAGAGCTTTAGGAGCGGAAAAATACGGGTTATTCGCGTTGGGTTTCAGCCTTTTTTCGATGGCCGGCCAGGTTTCACAACTGGGTCTGACTGAAGGTATTATCAAGTACGGTGCGGTGTATAAAACAGAAAACGACCAATCCAGGTTAAAGGGTTTGTTGCAGCAGGCGGTTATATTCGTTGCGGCGGCAGCCGTAGTTGTAGCAATTATGATCTACTATTCCGCACCGTATCTGGCAATGGATTTCTTCAATAAAAGTGAATTGGTTCCGGTTATTAAGTATTTTGCCCTGTCTGTACCATTTTTTGCCCTGGGTATGATATCTGCCGCTTCCGCCCGGGCTGTGCAAAGTATTACTGATTATACATTAATCCAGTATGTCTGGCATCCGGTCATATTTATTGTTTTTCTTGGCGCCACATTTCTGGTTGGGCCGAACATTAGTAATGCCATTGGTGCCTTTGTTCTGGCCTGGCTTTTGGTTTTTATATTCAGCGCCGTATCGATGTTGAAAACAAGTCCGGTATTTCGCCCGGGAATTAGGCCGGTCTATGAAACGAGGCATTTGTTTCGTTTTGTAATTCCTGTTTTTCTGGCTAAATGGCTGCCGCTATTAATTAATAATATTGACAAGGTCATCTTGGGTAAACTGGTGCTTACCGGTGATGTAGGAATTTATAACGCCGGGAGTAAAGTAGCAGTCCAAATTTTAATTTTTATGCAGGCGCTTAACCTGATATTTGCGCCCATTGTAGCCGCCCATTTTCATGATCATAAACTTGAGGAATTAAATGCTCTTTTTAAGACGGTTACATACTGGACCGTTGCATTAACCTTACCGGTTGTATTATGGATGACTTTAAACGCCGAGTTAATCATGGGTTTGTTTGGCTCCGAATTCACAACAGGCAAGAATATTTTAATCTTATGCTGCCTGGCCCAGTTTATAAGTGTTTGTACGGGGCCACTTGAATACCTGTTAATCATGGGCAGGCAAGATTTACATTTAATTAATAACCTGGTTTTAGCTTTTATCAATGTAGCCTGTAATATTATCTTAATCAACAAATACGGTGTCTTTGGCGCCGTGCTGACGCTGGGTATATCAATGTTTCTTTATAATTTTGTCCGGTTGGTTGAGGTATATATTCTTTACAGACTATTTCCCTATAACGGGAAATTTATTAAAGTTTTTGTTATTGCTGTTGTTGTTACTGCCTTGGCTTTATTAATTAATAAATTTTTGTCTGACGGCTTTTTAAGTGCGGCAATATCTTTTGTAATCCTTTTTGGTGGTTTTTATTGGCTATTAAACTTATGGGGTTTGGATGAGGAAGACCGGGCAGTGGTTTTATTAGTGAAAAGGAAGGTTGGTGGAATCTTTATGCGTGACACCTCATCATGATATGAGACAGGAGTTTTAGCCAAAAGTTTGGCTTAAGTTGAAAAATTTACATACCCCTCTTTTGTTCCGGGGGGGTACCGGGAGTGTTTATAAAATGTGGTCCTGGATGACCATGGGTTTAGTTATAATAACCTGCATGTTTTGTTTCATTAGCGTGGCGCAAATGGAAATGAAGAAACCATCTGCCAAGGTATGGTTAGTGTTGACGTGCTGCTCCATTGCGGCAGCGGTTTGGGTTTTACTTAACACGCCCTCTATAAAGATGCAGGAATACGCTTACCAACCAAGACCACCCAACATTATTTTAAAAGAGTTAAAACCTCAGCCGGTTCAAGAAGATTTACCCGAACAGGTTCCAGCGGGAGAGCCGGAAGAAATACTCGAACCAGCCGAAGTGGAAAAAAAAGCGATGGTTGTTGTTAACAACCTGAATATCCGGGATACCGCCGACATTAACGCTCCGGTGCTGGAAACAACGGTATACGGCCAAATCATGACGGTACTGGAAGACCCAATAGATGCTGATTGGGCCAGAATCAAAACGGAAACCGGTTTAACAGGCTGGGTGGTAAAAAGATATCTCAGGTTTTTACCAGAAGAATAAGGCAATTAAGAACCTGGAAATATAAACTTGGGGGGTAACCTCGTGAGGGCGAAAGAAGTTGCTAGATCACTTAACGAAGTCAAACTGGCACTATTTATTGTTCCTGTCCTGGCGATGATCATTAGTGCCATAATCAGTATGTATGTTATTCAGCCGGTATACAGGGCATCTACAACGTTGATGGTTTTTAAACAACCTGAATATGCTACGCCTTATGAAGTAAGGATGGGCACCATCACCCTAAACCAAAGACTGGTTAAAACTTATAGAGAACTGGCCAAAAGTACACTTATTTACGAAGAAATAATTAAACAGAACAATCTTAAACTGTCTGTGGATGCTCTGAGGAGCAGTATTAATGTTGAAACACTTGGTGATACCGAGTTTTTGCGCATTTCCGTGGAAAGCTCAAACCCAACACTGGCGGCTATGCTGGCTAATGAAACAGCCAGGGTATTGTTTGAAAAAATAGCCGAAATTTTGATTTTAGACAACATCCAGGTCATTGACGCCGCTACACCACCACAAAAGCCGGTGTGGCCCAACCATATGATCAACATATTGATGGCGGGCATTATTGGAATCCTGCTGGTTGTAGGGGTGGCGCTTTTTAGGGCTTCAATCCGGTCTGAGGTTGAAGAAACATGCAACCAGGCAGACATAACCGTGCAGCATGATCCTGATAACCAGTTAAACAACTAATTATTTTGAAGGGGTGGAGTGCTTGAGATGCCTGGTTACCGGTGGGGCCGGTTTTATCGGCGCCAACCTGGTGCATTTCCTGGTCAAGGAACAGCACCAGGTACGGGTGCTGGATAATTTCTGTACCGGAAAATTTGAAAATATTGAACAGGTAATAAAAAAAATCGACCTTGTTGTTGGCGACCTGTGTAATGAGAGAGATGTATGCAGGGCGGTAGAGGATATGGATATAATCTTTCACCAGGCGGCCCTGCCTTCCGTGCCCAGATCGGTGACTGATCCTTTTAGCACCAACAGGGTCAATGTCGAGGGCACTTTGAATGTATTCCTGGCAGCACGGGACAGCGGTGTCAAGCGTGTGGTCTATGCTTCCTCATCATCGGTTTACGGCAGTAACAGGCAATTGCCCAAAGATGAATCCATGTCTACCCGGCCCATGTCCCCCTATGCGGCCTCAAAACTGGCCAAGGAGGTTTACGGGCGCATATTCCACGATCTTTACGGCCTGGAAACGGTGGGATTAAGGTATTTCAATGTCTTTGGGCCTTATCAGAATCCCGGGTCGCAGTATGCCGCGGTGATACCCAGGTTTATTACAGCCCTGCTGGAAGGCAATCCGCCCATCGTTCACGGTGACGGGGAACAGTCCCGGGACTTTACTTTTGTTGATGATGTGGTAAAAGCCAACATGCTTGCTGCCGTGGCCCCGGGAACCGCCGGCGAAGTGTTTAATATCGCCTGCGGAAGTCGGGTCACACTGAATGAACTGTTGTTGCTCCTTAAAAAGATTACGGAGCAAAACGTTGAAGCTGAGTATACCGACGCCCGGCCCGGTGATGTAAAACATTCCCTGGCGGATATAAATAAAGCCCGGTCGGTTTTAAAATACCAACCAGAATTCAGTTTGGAGAACGGACTGCGCCGAACAGTGGATTGGTTTCGCTAAAATATATAATCCAAAAACCCGAAGGGGCAGAGAAGAAAACACTTTACTGGTTTTCTTCCCTGCCCCTTCGGTATTAATTACTTATTTTCTTTACCGGCTTTCCCCGGCTGAGCCATTCGTTTAAAGAGCCATCGTAGTTTTTTACAACCGGGTACCCCAATAGCTCTTGTAAGACAAACCAAAGCAAGGACGATTCTACTCCATCGGCGCAATAAACAATTACGCCTTTGTCGGGGGTAATGCCTTTACTCTCAACAATGTTTTTTAAAAGCGGGGCCGGTTTAAAGGTCATATCCGTATCAATCAGGTTCAGCCAATCCATGTTGATGCTGCCGGGTATATGCCGGGTATTATAATCATCGCTGCTTCGAACGTCTACAATGAGCCAAGCGGGATTATTGAGCACCGCTTCAACTTCGTTATGGGTGGCCAACATCGAGGACTCCCTATTGTCTGCAGTATCAAATGTAAAGCTTTTTACCGGGTATTTGTGTGTTGTGGTGCTGACTTCAAGTTCTGCTTCCTGCCATTTTTCCAGGCCGCCATCAAGTATGGCTACATTATCGTAACCATACATCTTAATTGCCCAGTACAAACGGGCCTGCAAACCGTCATTACCATAAAGGATGATGCGACTGTTGTTGTCTACGCCACTTTTACCCAGCAGGTTTTGGATTTGGACAGGTGTGCCGATTTGCCCGGGATAGGCGGGATGGCAATAATCACTGTGCAGTATTGGTAAGGCCCCGGGAATATGGCCCCGGGAATAGGATGTGCGCATTATTTTCAGGTTTTTGCCCCGGGTGTCGATAATCAAGGTTTGTGGGTCTTCAAGCAAATCGTATAATTCTTGGGTACTGATTAATGTCTCAGGGTGGGCGTAGCCACCCTTTTTTTCTTGGTCAGCCAGGTAAGCTTGTGAAATCCTGTCAATTTCCTCAGTTTGGACTGCCGGATATACTTGCCTGCGTAAACTGGACTCAAGCAAAATCGTTGCGGCAATAAAAAATATCACAAGTATAACCACCCCGTATATAAAAGATTTCTTGCGTACAGTAATACATTTCACCTCCTTTCTTATTAACTGTTGAGATAATATATGTTTTTTCGAACCAAGAAGTGCTGTTTGGCAAAGCTCGGTGCCGGATTCACGTTGATGTCCGGCCTGACATATGATAAACCACAAAATTATTTTGACCTGTACCACGGTGTGAACTGATGATTAAAGATTTTTCAAAACCCGGATCCGATATGCCCCGGGTAATACATGTAACCACTATAGGCATTACTGCTTATCGGGCCCTGCTGGCTCAGTGCAGCTATTTTCGCCAATGCGGTATGGAAGTCGGGTTTGTTTTCAGCCCGTCGCCCGAGGGGAAAACGTTGCGCCAACGGGGCTTTCCGGTGCAGGAAATCTATATTCCCAGAATTATTAACCCGTGGTCCGATGCCAGGGCTGTAATCAATTTGCGCAACTATTTTGGGGTTGTCCGGCCGGATATAGTGCACACCCATACGTCCAAGGCCGGCGTTGTAGGCAGAGTGGCAGCAAGGATGGCCGGTGTGCCCCTTGTATTTCATACCGTGCACGGTTTTCCGTTTCATGAGGGAATGTCTTGGGGCAAACGGCTGGTTTACCGGCAGATCGAAAGATGGCTGGGCGGATATACCGACGTGATGTTGTCCCAAAGCGCGGAGGATGTCAATACTGCTGCTGAAGTGGGAATCAGGTCCAAGCGGGGTGGCCTGGTACACATCGGAAACGGGATCGATCTTAATGAGTTTAGCCCGGGAAAACACACGCCCCGCCAATTATCAGAAATCAAGGCCAGGCTGGGAATAAGTGAAACCATACCCGTTGTGACAATGATAGGACGCATTAACAGGGAAAAGGGATACCATGACCTGGTCAAAGCGCTGCATTTGGACAGGGAACTTCCCTGGCACGCTTTGTTCATCGGGCCTAACGAAGATTTTTTAAACGATCTCATGAAACAGATAGACAATTTCGGGCTGCGGGAACGGATTAACATACTGGGTATGCGGAGCGACATTATTGATTTGCTGGCTGTTTCAGATATTTATGTGCTCCCCTCGTACCGTGAAGGGATGCCCCGCTCGTTAATTGAAGCCCAGGCGATGGCTCTGGCATGCGTGGCTACTGATATCAGGGGGTGCAGGGAAGTGGTTGAAAAAGACGTTACCGGGTTCCTTTTTCAGCCGGGTGACCACGCTGCGCTAGCCGGGTTGTTGAGCAAATTGTTGTTGGATTCCGGACTTCGCTACAGGATGGGGCAAGCGGGTCGTAAGCGGGTAGAAAGCTATTTCAACGAATATGAAGTGGCTAAAAAGGTAATGGACCTCTACGAGGAAACGCTCGGGGCAAAAAAAACGGTAACTATTTAGGAGTCAGGAGTCAGAATGAGTGTCTTAAAGTATTTCTGAATTCTGGTCCCTGAATGGTAACACACTAATTTATTAGTTAGCGGGGATAAGGTGATTTGCATTGTTATGAAAATTTGGCTGGTCTTAATTGTACTGATTATGTTGGTAGCTGTTTGCATATTTTGGGCCTACTTTCCCTGGCCTTACCTGGCCAGATTTCTGCTGGTTGATGACACTTTGGAGCAGGCCGACGTTGTGGTGGCCCTTGGTGGAGGGTCTGAAAGGGCGGTTCATGCGGCCGAACTAAGCCTTAATGGGCTGGCACCCAAGATAATCATGACCGGGTGCGGTTCTTCGGCTCAGAAAATGTCCCAATTGGCGTCGAATAAGGGTGTTGATCCAAACGACATTATAATCGAGGGGAAAGCGGAAAGCACGTACGAAAACGCTCTTTTTTCCAGAGAAATCATTTTAATGGAAGGCTATCGGTCCGCAATAATTGTGACGTCCCCTTACCATACCAGGCGCACCAAGCTGGTATTTGGCCGGGTGTTTAGGGATACCAACGTCAAACTTTTTTACAGTGCCGCACCCGGTTCCGGTTTTAACGTTGGCGGCAGGTGTTCCACCGACAATGACCGACGATTGGTGCGCAGGGAATATATGAAACTTGCTTATTACTGGCTCAGGTACTGGTATTGAGACGCTGGTTTTTAATTGAAAAATTTTAAATGGCGGTGTATGCAAAGGTGGGAGACTTTCGGGTTCTTGAATTGCGGGAGCGGGAGCAGTGGGCTGGAATACTGAGCCCCCTGTCGAACCCCGTTCCCGATATTCATTACCGGCCGGAGTACTGCGCGTTGTTTGGGGAAGCTGGTGAGCCGCGGCTTTTTGAGTATAGGGAGGGAAGCAATACCATTTGTTATCCGTTTCTGCTCAGGCGAATTAACCTGCTCCCTGGGTTCGGCGAAGTGTTGGATCAGGAACTGAACGATATCACTAGCCCATACGGTTATGGTGGGCCACTGGCAGACGGTGAACCAGGCCAAGGTGTATGGCGAAATTTTTACCGATACTTTGCGGAGTATTGCAGACAGCAAAACATAATTACAGAGTTCATACGTTTTCACCCCCTGCTGGGCAACCATCGACCGCTGTCCGAAGATGTGACGGTGGAAAGAGTTTCCGCAGTGATTGTTCTCGACCTAAACCAGTCCCAGGAAACAATATGGTCCGGTTACGGGCGCAATAACCGTAAAAATATTAACAAGGCCATTCGGGATGGTGTGGATGTGCTGATAGAGGAGACACCGGAGCATTTTACGGATTTTAATCGTATCTACCAGCACACTCTGGAACGGAACCGAGCCGGGGAGTTTTATTATTTTGACAACCGCTTTTTCCAGCACATCCACCGGGAACTGCGGGGACATTTTGTATACGCCCACGCATACAAGGGAGATAACATTGTATCCAGCGAACTGCTGCTGTTTAATGGTGTTTACTTGCACTCGTTCCTAGGGGGGACACTGGAGCGGTATTTCCCCTTGCGCCCCAATAACTTGTTAAAACACCAGGTAATCCTATGGGCGAAAAACAAGGGCATTAGGTATTTTTTGCTGGGAGGCGGTCGCAGCAAAGACGATGGAATCTTCCGTTACAAGCGTTCCTTTGCCCCAGATGGAGTACTGGATTTTTATGTGGGCAAGCAAGTGCATAACCAAGAAATGACGGAAAGACTAACCAGGCTCACGGATGCCAAGGCAAAAAAAGAAAAAGATGGGTACTTCCCTGCTTACCGGAGGTGTCAATAGTGGCCTTAACAAATACAAACCAGTTTTTTAAAAGGTTATTGGATTTCATCTGCAGCGTACTGCTCCTGACAGCACTTAGCCCGCTTTTCATTTTGGTGGCGCTAGCGGTAAAAATTACTTCCCCCGGGGATGTCTTTTACAGGCAGCAGCGGCTGGGACTGAACGGACAGATATTCTGGATGTATAAATTTCGGAGCATGATCCCCAACGCTGTGAATATTGGTTCCGGTATGTTTTTGGAAAAGGATGACCCGCGCATTACACCGGTGGGGAAATTGCTCCGGAAGACCAGTCTGGACGAATTACCCCAATTATTGAACATTATACGGGGTGAAATGAGCCTGGTGGGACCTCGACCGGCACCTCTGCACCATCTGGATAAATACGATGCCAGGCAGTGGCGAAGGCTGGCGGTAAAACCAGGTATCACCGGGTGGGCCCAAGTAAAAGGCCGGCTGGCCCTGTACTGGCCGGAACGTATTGAGCTGGATATCTGGTACGTGGAAAACTACAGCCTCTGGCTTGATGTGCGGATACTGGCGGAAACAATCCCGGTGGTGTTTTCGCGCCGGGGCGGTACGGCCAAGGAGGATCGGAAGGATGTAGACCCGTTTATGAAGATGTAAGGATAGGGGACACACCTCTGCTTTGGGGTCATGTCTTAGGGGTCAAGGAATGTCCCCAACGTATGAAAGGGGACACACCTCTGCTTTGGGGTCATGTCTTAGAGGTCGAGGAATGTCCCCAATAGAGGAAAGGGGACACACCTGCTGAAGCTTTGGTATTCCTCTGGGGGCAGGAATGTCCCCAACGTATACATACAAGGGAGGGTAAGGGATGCGACTCAAGGGCCGTAATGTACTGGTGACTGGATGGGCCGGTTTTTTGGGTACTCACCTGTGTCAAAAACTGGTTGCCGAAGGAGCCGTGGTTAAGGCTCTGGACATGTGCGCCGGGGGTGAAAACTCCAGCCCGGCCGCTTTACCGGGATGCGATCTGGTGCAGTGTAATGTGGCTAATCCTGATCGGGTAATGGATGCCGCCACAGGAGCAGATACCATTGTACACCTGGCTTTTCCAATGGTCTTGCGCCAACGGGCCGTCGATGCGCAGTCAGTGGCTGATATTATGGCCGGGTTGATTAATTTGATTAATGCCGCCCTGGAACGCAACGCGTTGCTGATTTATATTTCATCCATAGCAGTATACGGCAACGGTCGGTATGTGCCTATCGATGAAGACCATCCCCTGGAACCGGTATTAATTCATGGTGCCGTAAAACTGGCCGGCGAGAACCTTTGCCAGGTCATGGCGGTAAGTGATGGGCTGAGGCTAGTAGTTCTACGGGTGGCTGATATATACGGGCCTGGAAATGCCCGCCTGAGTGTGCCAATTCGGTTTTTACTGCAGGCTATGCGTAATCAACCAATTACTGTTTACGGGGACGGTTTAGACAGCCGGACGTACACTTACGTTAGCGATTTTACAGAAGCAGTGGTTTTAAGCATGAACAGCCCCAGTGCGGCAGGAGGTAATTTTAACATCGGAGGAGATCAGTGTATATCAATGCTGGAGCTGGCTGAAGCTGTCCGGGAAGTAACCGGCAGTGCCGGTCCAGTGTCCCGCGTAGAGCGGCCCGGTTCGGGCCGCAAGCTGCATATCAGCAGCTTAAAAGCGAAAAAAGTACTTGGTTTCAAACCGACCTTCGGAATTACCGACGGGTTGGCACTGACCTATGAGTGGATTAAGGATCACCCGGATTTTTATCAAAGGCATGATTAATTATATAGAACCGTTACCAGGATTGTTAGCATGTGCAGGGATTGGTCAGTAATATTAACCGGGTGCAGCCTCGGGAGTGAGGCTCTAAATAACTTGATCTTGAGCCAGTCAATAACAAAATGGGAAATAAAAAGGAAAAAGAATTTCCAGGGGTTAAGAAGATTTGCCCAGTACAGAACTAGGCTTATTACTACCGCCCAGGATAGGGCGTGTAACCCCAAAACCAGAAGGCTTTTCCTCTTGTGTGGGGCCAGCCTGTTTAACTGTAACAGGTAATCACCGAAGATATGACCCGCTATTAAGAGGACAAAAAAAGAAAACATAAATTTCCTCTCGGCCCCGTATATTTTTATTATATTCATGGTCAAGTGTTTCTATGCTCAGGATTAGCTTGGGTCTACCCGGAAAATAGACTTTAGGGCTGTCATCCTGAGCGTTAGCGAAGGATCTTAAGATTCTTCACTGCGTTCAGAATTACCACGCGTACCCGCACCACGATAAATGAATACAACTTAACTATGTTCAGATTAAGCTTGTCATCCTGAGCGGTA
Organism: Desulfotomaculum sp.; assembly: GCA_016841675.1. Taxonomy (GTDB): domain Bacteria; phylum Bacillota; class Desulfotomaculia; order Desulfotomaculales; family Desulfallaceae; genus BRH-c8a. Next base: position 78,161 of record JAENYQ010000004.1, on the reverse strand, counting down.
GCGAAGGATCTAGTCTTTTAAGATTCTTCGCTGCGCTCAGAATGACAGGATCCTTCTTGATATTCATAGCAATGACAATGCGAAATGTCCCGATGACATAATACTGTCCGAAAATAGATTTTCAGCCTTCTGATGGTGCCGCGTATACAGGCATGGACGGTTATCCTTAAAAAGTCTTGGTAAGGGGTTTGGTGTTATCTCCCAACATTGTTTGGTGTGGACTGGTTGATAACGGATGGGAGGGTTGCAATTTGTATGAGTTTATTGCTGTCGGCATATTACTGTTTCTGGCCTGGTTGTTTATTTATTTTAAATATTTTAAGAAGCACGGAAACAGTACTGCTGTTCCAGGGGCCGAACCGGTTACGGATGGGGAAAAATATTACTCCGTGGCCCCCTGGGGTGACGACAAGAACAGCGGTGGTATAGACGACCCCTGGCATACCCTGCAGTATTCCGTTAACCGGTTGGGCCCGGGTGATACGCTATTAATCCGGGGAGGCACATACCGGGAATACTTAACCATGAAACAGTCCGGCACAACGGGTAATCCCATTGTGGTGCGGGTATTTCAGGGTGAAGAAGCGGAAATCAACGGTGACGGTGTAGGCTGGAAATATGGTTTTAACTTGGAATCCGGTGTTTCCTATGTTACCTTGTCCGGGTTAAAAGTAAAGAATTTTGCCGCCTATGGTTTCGCCCTCTGGGGTGATAACAAGGAGATCAGATTAACCGATTTGGAAGCTTACAGCTGCGGAACGGGGCTGCGTATTATTTCCGCCACCGATTTATTAATTGAGGGATGCGGTTTTTACAATAATAACGCCGGTATGGTAATTTCTCCGGGACCGGCCATAAAGGCCCGTATTGAACGCACCCGCTCAAACGGCAGCGAAGGCCCCGGCATAACAGACGGTTTTGTGCTGGACAGCGGAAAAGATATTGTCATTGAAAAGTGTTGTGCCGAGTTCAATGCCGGAAACGGTTTCAACTGCCAGACCTCGGATACTATTATTTCATCTAGTGTTTCCAGGGCTAACGGTGCATATGGCATTAAATGCAGCGGCGAATATGAATTGGCCAACTGCATTATGGACAGTAACGGGCTGGCCGGTGCTTATCTGCATCGCGGCGGCAGGTACGAACTTTACAACAACCTGGTGGTCAAGTGTGGTTTTAAGGGTGACTTCGGACTGACTGCCGTTTGCGAGGCTAATCCGTCCACCGTACGGGTTACCATGGTCAACAATATCTTGGCTTATAATTACGGTGGTGTCTATCTTTCAGGCGCGGCGGTACTGGAAAAGGAAGATCACAACATTTTTTGGAGCCGTGAAGATGCCGAAATTGCCACCAGCAACTATAGTTATGGCAGGAACGAAATTAATGGTCTGGTGTGGTTTAAGGAAACCGGCCGGGGCGAGCACAGCTTTTGCCGCGACCCCCTGTTTGTGGATCCGGATAATCATGATTTTCGGCTGGCCAAAAACAGCCCGGCTATAGACCGAGGTCTTGGGGAAGGCGCTCCTGCCAAGGATATCAATGGGAGTATTCGCCCCCAGGGGAAAGGGTACGACATTGGACCATACGAGTCCGCTGAGGGCAGCATAGCCCCACCTTTCGCCGAGATTACCAGTTGCCCCGGTTATTCCACCGACATTTCCGACTGTCCGAAGTTTACCGTCAAGTGGGATGGTTCAACCACGGGAGGCATAATGAAGGGCTACAGGGTGCAGGTTAGGGACGGGGTGAACGGAACATGGCATAACTGGTTAGCGGAAACCACCACCTGTGAGGATGTATTTTTAGGAGCAAGCGGGCGTACCTATTACTTTAGGGTTCGGGCCAGGGATGACCTGGGGAACTGGGGGGACTGGTCCGGTCAACAGTATACGGTGGTTCCCACCGATGACCGCAGCCCGTTGATTAAATACGAAGGGGCTTGGGAGACCGCCAGTGTAGAAGGAGCCTTTTTGAACACTGTGCACCGTTCACAGGCACCCGGTGCCTCGGCTTCTTTGAGGTTCACAGGCGCCGAAGTGGCCTGGATATCCGGTACCGGGCCCGATATGGGGCAGGCCCGGGTTCTCATTGACGGGGTGGCTCAAACCACCGTTGACCTGTACAGCGAAAGCAATAAGCTGCGCTGCACGGTATTTACCGCGCAGCTTGATAATAAACCGCACACTATAAGTATCCAGGTGCTCGGAACCAAAAACGAACAATCTGCCGGAGCCTGGGTTGAATTAGACGGGATTGCCGTTCGGCAATAATAGCTGCTGTCTTTCTCGCCGGGGTTAAGCCCCCGGTTTTATTTTTTGTCCGTAACCGTCCTGTCATCCTGAGCGTTAGCGAAGGATCTTAACAAGATCTTTCACTTCGTTCTGAATTGTTACGCGATAAAACTGTCCAGATAATAGAATTTAGGGACTACTGAATTGGACTGCTTTTATAATATCACTTTTGGCCTTTAACACTGGTGCAATATCATAAAAAGCGTCAAAATTGCAGCGCTTCTTTTTTTTGCGTTCTTTTTTTGCGTTCTTATTGGTTGCAAACTGCCTACTCACAGCTCGCTGGCTCATTTCATAAGATATAAAATCAGTAACTACTCAGGAGTCGGGAAATCGTCTTGATGTATTCTAAATTACGACTACTTGAATAGTAACCAGACACATAAGCCCGGGGAGGGCTGGATTTGAAAGTAGCAACTGTGGTGGGCACCAGGCCGCAGTTTATTAAAGCGGCGGTGGTCTCCCGTACTTTAAGGGAGCGGCACCGGGAGGTATTGGTTCATACCGGGCAGCACTATGATCCCGGTATGTCACAAATTTTTTTTACCGGCCTGAACATGCCTGTACCAGATTACCACCTGCAGCCCGGGACAGATTCGCCGAGGCGGCAGACGGCTCGGATGTTCAAGGACATTAAGGAAGTGCTGGCCCGGGAACAGCCGGATTTGGTGCTGGTGTACGGTGATTCCCGCACCACCCTGGCTGGCAGCCTGGCCGCATCAGTTGCAGGGATACCACTGGGGCATGTGGAAGCGGGACTGCGCAGTTACGACCTGTCCATGCCCGAGGAATTCAATCGAATTGTTGCCGACCAGCTTGCCACACTATTATTTTGCCCTTCAAAAACAGCGGTGCAAAACCTAGCTAAACGTTGGGGACATTCCTCGACTCATCCAATCGGGGACATTCCTCGACCTCAAAGCATTGACCCCAAAGCCGAGGTGTGTCCCCTTTCCGCTAACTGTTTAGCTCCTTCTGTTTTCCGGGGGGGGATTCCCCGACAGGCAGATGGTGCGGTTTATAACGTTGGAGACGTAACCCTGGAAGCCTTAACCGACATCCTACGTTGCGGCAATTGTGTTCCCCCACCTTCGGTAAAGGGGGTGGTTGAGCCCGGGGAGTATCTACTGGCCACGGTGCACCGGGCCGCGAACACAGACAGTCGCTTTAGGCTTGGCTCCATTTTGGCCGGCCTGGCGGGGACCGGGGCCAGGGTAGTACTCCCCCTTCACCCTCGAACAATTAAGAAGATAAATGAATTTAGCTTGGAGCATTATCTGCGTTGCCCGGGTATGACTGTGATTGAGCCCGTGGGTTATCCCGAGATGACCTGGCTGATCCAAAACGCCGCCCGGGTAGTTACGGATTCCGGTGGTTTGCAGAAGGAGGCGTTTCTGCTTCGGGTACCCTGTATTACCCTGCGCAAGGAGACCGAGTGGGTGGAAACGGTGGAAAGGGGCTGCAACGTGCTGGTGGACTGTGACCCGGAACAAATCCGAAAGGCGTCGGTAATGATTTTCAACGGTGACTGGTCGGGTCATCCCTACGGCCGGGGCGAGGCGTCGCGTTTGATAGTCAGGGTGTTGGAGGAATATCCTTGGCCAGGGTAATTATGGCGGTAAACAGTGATTTTATACATGATGCCAGGGTGCAAAAAGAAGCTCTGGCTCTAACCCGGTCGGGATATGAGGTAACGGTTTTTGCCCTTACCTTGCCCGGCCCCCGGGAACAAAACCACCTGGGCATAAGGTTGGTTAACCCCACCACCGGTAAACTAGCCAGGTTTCCTTACCGGTTGTCTTACCTGAAGGCGTACTGGCAGACTTTGCGGGCGCTGCTGAAGGAACAGGCTGAAGTCTGGCATGGTCATGATCTGGAAATTTTACCTTTTGTTTATACCGCAGCCCGGCTTAAGGGTGGAAAGCTGGTATACGACTCCCATGAACTGTGGTCGGGATATGACTGGCCGGGCCGAAGTGGCGGTTTGGGGCCGGTTCGCCGGTTGGTATGGGGTGCCTGGCTCCGGCTGGAAAAATGGCTGGCCCGCCGCTGCCACCTGGTCATTACCGTAAACCGTAGCTGTGCCCGGGAAATAGGTAATCGTTTAGGGATTCAGCCCCCGCTGGTATTGAGAAACTGTGCCGACCCTGCGCAGGGTTTGGGAAGCCCCTATGGAGGATTGCGGGCTGAACTGGGGCTGGACCACGGTGAACCTTTGGTGGTGTATGTCGGGCTGCTGCAGGAAGGGCGGGGTTTGGAAAACCTGGTTCATGCCTGGAGCGGGCTTCCGGTTGGGGCGCACTTGGCTTTTGTAGGCCGCGGGCCGGCGGAGAGTGGGCTGAAAAACCTGGCTGAGCGAGCCCGCCTGAATAATGTGCATTTTCTGGCCCCGGTGCGGGCTCAGGAACTGCCGGAATTTATCAGTGGAGCGTCAGTGGGTGTGGTTTTAATCGAGGGTAATGACTTAAGCAAGTATTATTCACTGCCCAATAAACTGTTCGAATACTTGGCTGCCGGGGTGCCGGTGCTGGCGTCAGGCCTGCCGGAAATCCGCCGGCTAGTGGAAGAATACCAGGTGGGAGTGTTCGCGGACCCCCGGGATCCCGTAAGCATTAGGTCGGCCCTGGTCGGGTTGTTATCCGGGGGAAACGGCTCCCTGGAGCAGCTGCGGCAGAACGCCCTGCAGGCAAGTCGATACTTAACCTGGCAGAGGGAAGTAGGTCTATTGATTAATGAATACTCAAAACTTACAGGAAAAGCAAGGAAGTAAGTTTATTTTTCCCGCGGCTGCCCTGGCCGGGCTGGTGTCCGGAACGGCGGCGGGCAAGTGGCCCTTTGCCCTGGCCGGGGGAATTTTAACGGCCGCCGCTTTTTTTCTGGCTCCGGAGATGTTGGGGTTTTTTACCGGGGGCGGCCTCTACCTGGTTGCCCGGACACTGGAATTGGGGACAGAGGGTCTGTTTCTCCTGAACATCGGCTCCTTTTTGCTGCCTTTATATATCATGTGTGTTTTAGTGCTGCTCAGAAAGAAAGCCGGTTCGCTAGTGAGCCTGCTGGGGTGCTGGGAACTCTGGGCCGTACTTGGTCTTGGGCTGTTGCTGGTGGTGCGTTTGCCGGGCAGCCTGGATGTCGGTTACGGGATGCACAAGGCTAAGTACTACTTGGCTAACAATATGGTTTGTTTTCTTGGCCCGGTACTAGCCACGGCGGCCTGGGGCATTCGCGGGTTACACCGGTTGTTAAAAGGGGTTTTTCTGGGTGGCCTGGGCCTGACGGTATACTTCTGGTTGAGCGCATCGTACACTGAACTGCCCTTTAATATCTACGCCGTGTTAAATTTTAACCCCATTGGGCTCAGCCGGATGGTGGGGATGTTTATGCTGCTGGCAGTATGTGCAAGGTTTCTGCCCCTGGCTGTTCCGGTCCGGTTGGCACTGATACTGGCCGGGGGAAGTGCCATGGCGTTGTTTGACGCCCGGGGTCCGGTAGTGGCTCTGGTGCTGGCCATGTTGTGGGCGGGGCTGGTCCGACCGGGGCGCAAGTCCGGGTGGCTGCCCTTGCTGGCGCTGGTTATTTTTATGGTGATGTTAGTGTTGATATCTACTTTGCACTGGATGCCCATTGACCTGTTCAGCCTTGATGATACTGGCAGGCTGTCCTTCTATCAGGTTGCCCTGCACGCTTTTATCCAGAACCCGGCAGTGGGTGCAGGTACCGGTTCCTTCGCCGCCCTTGCACCGGCATCCGGGGTGGCTTACCCGCACAACCTTTTCCTGGAGTTGGCGGCAGAGCTGGGGATTATCGGACTGGTGCTGTCGCTGGGACTGGTTTTTGTGCCCCTGGGACGGCTCGCTTTTTCCAGGCAGCAGGCCGGGGATGCGCCCCTGGCAGGAGCGTTAATGATGTACTGCCTGGCAAATGCCATGGTCAGCGGAGATGTTAACGGAAATTTTCTGCTCTGGCTGGCAGCAGGGGTGACTGCCTCCCTGACCATGGCCGGGAAGGATGACAGGCGTTGAGGATACTGATGATTTCCGGCATCGCCGGCCACGCTGCCGCCGGCGATTCGATTCATACCCTGGAACTGGCCGGGGCACTGGCTGCCGCAGGAGCCCGGGTGACCCTGGTAATGCGGGGGAACCGTTCTTTGACCGGGAGGGGCAGGCTGCGCGTGGTGGTGGTTCCCGCGTTAGAGAATAAGATGGCTGATATGCTGGTACGCCCGGTGTTATTTTGCCTGGCGGCACTTTGGCTGGCGGTAGGATCCAGGTACGATGCTGTCTACATCCGGGACAGTATTTTTGAAATGCCGGTGGTAAAATTGCTTGCTGTAATCGGATTACCGGTGCTGCTGGAGGTCAATGCTGTGACGTCCGCCGACCTCTGTGCCGGTGGCAGGGCACCATGGAAGGCCGCATTGGCTAACTGGGTCCAAAGGAAATCCTGTCGGGGAGCCAGGTCGGTGCTGCCTGTTACCACGAATCTGGCCCACTGGCTGCGTGGTATGGGAGTCCCGGCAGAGCGGGTGGTAGTGGTGCCCAACGGGGTTAACCCCAGCCTTTATTATCCCGTGGGTAGAAAAGAGGCCATGGCAACGCTGGGTCTGGATCCGCTGCGCCGCTATTTCTGCTTTGCAGGCAACCTGGCGGCCTGGCAGGGTAGCGAAATGATAATAGAAGCTTTTTCCAGGCTGGCCCGGCATTACCCCGACATTGGCCTGCTGATTGTGGGAGACGGAAGTGAAAGGAGAGCGCTGGAAATACAGGCCGCCAAGGGGCGGGGGATGATTGTTTTTACCGGGGTGGTTCCTTACCACCGGGTTCCCGTTTATGTCAATGCTTGTGTGGCCGGTATCGGCGGAGGCTGGCAAAGTAACAGCCAAAGGCTGCAACAAAGGTATGCGCTGACCGGTAGTTCAGCCCTTAAAGTCTTTTCCTACCTTGCCTGCGCGGTGCCGGTAATTATTCCCGACATCCCGGACCTGGCCACTGCGGTGCACCGCGCGCGCTGCGGTCTGGTGGTCAGCGCCCACCGGGTAGAAGAACTGGAGGGGGCTATGCGGGCAGTGGTTGAATACCCAGGGCACTGGGCAGAGGCCGGCTGGCGGGGCCGAATTTTCGTTGAGCGGGAAGCCGACTGGTCGCACCGGGCGCATCTTTTATTGTCGCTGGCAGCCCGGTTCAGAAAGGAACGCCGATGAAGAGACTACTTTATGTCACCGTCACCGCTCCCCTGGGGCGGGCCGAGGCATTCATTATCCCTGAGATGAACTGTCTCATCCGGCGCGGGATTGAATTAACCGTTGTTCCCCTCCGGCCCGCCAGGCAGGTTTTTCACCAGGACGGCGCCGCACTGCTGCCTTTCACCCTGGTTACCGGCCTGTGGAGCATCAGGGTTTGGCTGGCTGCGCTGTTCTGGCTGGCCAGAGCTCCCTGGCGGGTACTTGGTCTGCTGGTGATGCTGCTGCGACGGGGTAGCCTGAAAAACCGGCTCAGGAACCTGCTGGTGTTTCCCAAGGGTTTATTAATCGCCGACCAGGTTCGTTTACGAAGGGTGGAACACATTCACGCCCACTGGGCATCCACCCCGTCTACCTGTGCCATGGTGGCATCCGTTTTAACCGGGGTTGACTGGAGCTTCACCGCCCACCGTTGGGACATTCAAAACAATAACCTATTGGCCGAAAAGACGGCGGGGTGCAGCTTGGCCCGGGTGATTTCCAGCCACGGGTACAGACAGTTGCTCAAGGCAGCCGGCCCAGGGCAGCTCAAAAAAGTGGTGCTGGTGCCTATGGGAGTCGAGGTGCCTGAAAAAGCGACCATATTAGCCGGGCCGGGCGGGAGAACCGCCCTGATTGCGGCGGTGGGCAGCTTAACCCCGGTAAAGGGCCACCGGCACCTAATCCGAGCCTGCGGTTTATTGGCCCGGGACGGAGTTGACTTCCGCTGCCTGATTATTGGCGAGGGATCGGAAAGGAGAGTACTGTCGGGGATGGTTGATGACATGAGATTATGGGACCGGTTGATTTTCACCGGTGCAATACCCAACCACCGGGTATTGAAAATCCTCGGCAGCGAGGCGGTCAACCTGCTGGTACATCCCAGCGTGGAAACGCCGGACGGGGAGCGTGAAGGGGTACCGGTGGCGGTGATGGAAGCCATGGCCCGGGGGGTGCCGGTTATAGTCACACGTTCGGGCGGGCTGTCCGACCTGGTAAATGAAAAAACCGGCCTACTTGTCTCCCCGGGTGACCCGGAGGCTCTGGCCCGGGCCGTCATTGAAGTGCTGGATAATCCGGAATCCACCCGGGACAGGGCGCTGGCAGCGCGGTGCCTGGTGGAAGAGAGATACAACCTTGAGAAAAACGTTTCCCTCTTATTGAATAAATTGGCTTCCGGCTGCCCGGGAGGGAGTTGTGGGTAGAGAAAAGACAGTAGGTACCGTGGCGTTGATATTTGGTTTTACCGCCCTGGGCAAAATTATTGGACTGCTCAGGGAGGTGGGGATGGCAGCGCGTTTCGGTGCCGGTTCGGTAACCGATGCTTACCTGGCGGCGGGTACTGTAATTACACTGTTCCTTAACCTGCTGGGCGGCCGGACCCTGGGGACGGCTTTTATCCCTGTATATTCGGGGCTTACCGCCGCCGGGCTGCAAGAGCGAGCCAACAGGTTTACCGGCACTATTTTTTACCTCACCCTATTTGTTTTCATCTGTGCGGCGCTGCTATGTTTTTTAATGGCAGACCAACTGGTAAGTGTGGTGGTACCCGGGTTCCCGGAACATACCAGGGAATCGGCGGTTTTCTTTACCCGCCTGCTGGCGGCCGGGATACCGCTTCTGACACTGGCCGGATACTTTTCAGCCCTGCTCAATCTGCGCGGCCACTTTGCCGTACCCGCCGCCCTGGGGATCCCTTTTAACCTGGCTATTATTTTTTTTATTATTCAACCACAGGCGGGAGCTTTTGAGCTGGCGGCAGGAACCCTGGCGGGCTACCTGCTGCAGGTGTTGGTGCTGCTCCCGGTAATGAAAAAAAATCAGGTTTGGATTTTTACCCGACCTGACATCAGAGAACCGGGTGTTTTTAAGGTTGGAGGCTTGCTGTTGCCCATAGTGGCGGGTGGCATGTTCACTCAACTAAATCCACTGGTAACACGGGCAGTTGCCTCCAGGCTGCAGGAAGGAGCTATTTCGGCCCTGGGGTACGCCGACAGGCTGATCCAGGTACCCCTGGGACTGCTGGTTACAGCTGTTATCACGGCGGGCTATCCCGCCCTGTCCGGGGCCTTTGCCGCCGACAATTCCGCTAAGGCCAGGAAAATGGTTATATCATGGAGCGGCGCTCTTTTGTTTGGCATTATACCAATCGCATGTGGGTTGGCTTTTTTTAGCCTTACCCTGGTAATGCTGGTTTTTCAACGGGGGGCTTTTACCGTAGAGGCTGCCTCAGCTACCGCCGGAGCGTTGTTTTATTACAGCCTGGGACTGCCTTTTATGGCCTGGGGGCGTCTGCTGGCCAGAGTATTTTACGCCAGCGGGGACTCGAAAACACCAATGATGATTGGAGCTGCCGCTGTTGGGGCAAATATTGTTTGCTGCCTGGTCCTGGCTGGACCGATGGGCCACTGTGGGATTGCTTTGGCAACCACGCTGGCGTCTTTGGGCAGCTTGCTGTTATCGCTGCATTACTTGGGGATTAAAAAAGGCATCCTGATTTGCCGCACCCTGCGGGGTAAATTGACCGGGATTTTATTTTCAGCTGTAATCCAGGTGCTAATAATGCTGGAATTCTCCTATTTGGTTGGTGGCGGCGAAAGGGAACCCGTTGCCGAAGCGCTTTATATGGTACTGACAGGGGGGGCCGGGCTAGTGGGCTATTTTTTGTCGGCTTGGCTGCTGCATTTGGATGAGGCGGTTTTTGTGGTGTCATTTTGTAAAAAAAGGTTGTTCGGGCGAGGTAATTTATGAAATCCGAAGAAAAACGTTCTGTTTGGATAATTAACCAACATGCCCCGGGTCCGGGACGGCACGAATACTTTGCCCGGGAACTGGTTTCCCGGGGCTGGCAGGTCACCCTATTTGCTGCCAGCTTTGTGCACAATTATGGCATTGAGCTGCGCCGGTACCCTCGGGATTGTTATTACCTGGATGAGTATACCGAAGGGGTAAGACGGATTTGGATTAAAACTCCGGCCTACCGGGGCAACGGGCCGGCCAGGCTGTACAATCATTTGGTTTTTTCGCTGCGCACCGGCCTGGTGGGAACCAGGCTGGAGATACCAGGCATCGTCATTGGCTCCACCGCCCACCTGCCGGCTTGCCTGGCCGCCTTCCGCTTGGCCCGTCGGCATGGCGTGCCGTTTATCTTTGAAATGAGGGATTTTTCACCCCGTGCCCTGGTGGACATAGGCGCTGTAAGCCGGTTCAACCCACTGGCTGCCGGTATGGGGGCACTGGAAAAATACCTGTGTCATAAAGCAAACTGGATCATCAGTGTTCTGCCGGGCGGCAGCGAATATGTAGCCGGAATCGGTGTCAATGCCGGTAAGGTGACCTATATTCCCAACGGTGTGGAGCCGGGCTGGTTTGACCGGTGTTCCGGGGAGATAAGCCATTACGGGGAGGAGTCCCGGTTTTTTCAAGATCGTAAAGATTCTGTAATATTTACCTATTCAGGGGCCCACGGCTACGCCAACGGGTTGGAAACGATGGTTGAAGCCGCTGTTTTATTGCAACAGGCCGGTGTAAATGGCATCCACATTTTGCTTGTGGGAAGCGGTCCGACCAAGGATGGTTTGGAACGCACCGCCAGGGAAAATGGGTTGACCAACATAACCTTCATGCCGCCGGTTGCCAAAGACCGGGTACCGGCAATTCTGGTGCGGTCTGATGTTTGCATCTTTCACCTGCGCAACAGCCAGGCATACCGGTATGGTTTAAGCCCCAACAAATTGTTTGAGTACATGGCGTCAGCCAGGCCGGTTATAGCGGCAGCAGACTCCTTGCCGGTACCGGGGTTTTCCCGGTTCGGCCTTCACATTCCATCCGATGACCCCCGGGCGTTGGTCGGTGCCATGCTCGACATGTACTACATGTCCCGGGATACCAGACAAGGGCTGGGGCTGGGGGGCAGGGAGTATTTTGAAAAATTTCATTCTACGCCGGCATTGGCGGATAAGCTGGAGACACTGCTCTTAAACGTTCGTTGAACAGCCAGACATATTATTCCGGTTTGCCGCTTCTTTGTTACATTGTTACCCTGAAAATGCTTGTAGGGGCAACCCCCTGTGGTGGTTGCCCGGGCAGGCACGGGGGCCCCTACATTGGGGACAAACTAATTTTCATCCTTTTGATGGTGTCGCGCAGCGGCATGGGTGTCTACCCTGAAATAGACTTTAGGGATTGTCATCCTGAGCGTAGCGAAGGATCTTATCTTTTAAGATTCTTCACTTCGTTCAGAAAATGACAATCCAAACTGTTCTGATAGTGATTGGCGCATGCTATATCGACGGTTGCCTCTCGCCAAGGTTCACCGGTGGTTTAATTTACCACAAGGCAAATTCAAAAAATTGTCGAATTTTACTATAATCGGTTCCTCGCCGGGGACAGAAATTATCACACAACAGGAGGTAATATATGCGAGGGAACAAATGGACCAAGCTATGCAGTCTAGTGCTGATTTGCGTTCTGTTAGCAACACTGCTGCCCGTTCAGGCAGCGGCGGCGGATGCATCAGAACTGCGACTGAAGTTCAACAACCTGGATACCGTTAATAACGGCAACTGGCAAAAAGATGCCAATAACGACAGTGCCACGCTCGCCTGGGGTGAAAGCTATGTGTTGGACGCCTACGTGACTATGTACGAGGCAACAGGAGACACTTACTACCTCGACAAATTCATCACCCATGGCAAAGGTGTGCTGGCCCAGCGGGATGTTTCCCGCGGTGTAAGCGACTACCGGGGGCTTAAACTGCCCGCCTGGCGCAACGGCAGCTATACTTCAAACGGGCAATACGCCATTTTTGCCGTGCACACCGGAATGATTACATACCCCATGGCCAAGTTTGCAGCTATAGTGGCCAAAAACCCTGCTCTTTCCGGCTATACAGCGGATAAAAATCTTTTTCTAAAGGCGGCCAGGGACGCTGTAGCGGTTCACGCTGACGAGTGGGTGGACAATGGAAATACCGGATACTACAAGTTCCGTAACGGTATGCCCTATAAGCAGGCCGGGATGGGGCTACCGCATAACCAGTATCTGGCCATGGCCAGGACGGAATTAATGATTTACCAGGCCACTGGGGATACCATTCATCTAAATCGGGCCCGGAAAATGTTTCAGTATTTTAAAAACAACTTGTTAATCGACTCGTCGACAAACGGTTATTACTGGCGCTATTCGTCCTTTTACAGTTCATCTTACGAAGATATCGGCCATGCCGGCATTGATGTTGAAGCCGCCTTTCAGGCCTACCATGCTGGCTTGGTTTTCAACAAGGACGATATGCTCAAGTTTGCTGCCACCGCAGCCAAGAAAATGATTAAACCAAACGGCAGCATTGCCAACAACGTGTTGGGTGATGGAACCACTTCTTATTACTGGTACATCGGCTTCTGGTCGGCTTACGGACAGTTTATGCCGGTAATTACCAATACTATTTACACCAAGCTGTCTGCCATGTTGTACGGTGGTCCCACGGGCCTACTGGCGATGGCCATGTTGAACAAAGCTTATGCCGATCCCGGTTACCGTGGTGGCGGTGACACCAGTAACCCTCCGCCGGTTGAGGAGCCGCCGGTGGACAACCCCCCCGCCGGTGAGCTGGTGCATAACAGTGGCTTCAGCCTGGGTACCGAGGGCTGGTCTGGCCCCGACGTGGTGGTCAAGAGCGAATCCGGCGGCAACAAGTACGGCAGCGCCAAGTACGGCTGGAACTATTACCAGTACGTAACGGTGCAGTCGGGCGCCAAATACGTACTCACCGCCAAATCCCGTAAGGGCAACGCGGCGGCCGATGCCCGGATAGCCTATTTCTTCTATGATTCCGCCGGCAAGCAGTTAAACAACGGTGATGTGTTGTACAAGCACAAAGGGGTGGTCTGGGAGCAGATACCCGCCCAAACGGTGACCGCACCGTCCAACGCAGCCAGGATACTAATTAAACTACTGGTTAACAGCGGTACAGGCACCCATGATTTTGACGACGTTTCCATGCGAAGCGCCGACAGTCAGCTCCCGCCCGTTAATCCGCCTGTAGAGGAACCGCCTGTAGACACCCCCCCTGCGGGTGAACTGGTGCATAACAGTAGTTTCAGTCTGGGTACCGAGGGCTGGTCCGGTCCCGACGTGGTGGTCAACAGCGAAACCGGCGGCAACAAGTACGGCAGCGCCAAGTACGGCTGGAACTATTACCAGTACGTAACGGTGCAGTCGGGCGCCAAATACGTACTCACCGCCAAATCCCGTAAGGGCAACGCGGCGGCCCATGCCCGGATAGCCTATTTCTTCTATGATTCCGCCGGCAAGCAGTTAACCAGCGGCAACGTGCTGTACAAGCACCAAGGGACGGGTTGGGAGCAGATGCCTTCCCAAGCGGTAACCGCCCCGTCCAACGCAGCCCGCATACTGATTAAACTGCTGGTAAACAGTGGTTCGGGCACCCATGATTTCGACGATGTTTCCATGCGCAGCGCCGGCAGTCCGCTCCCGCCCGTTGAACCGCCGGTGGAGGACCCGCCCGTTGAGGAGCCACCTGTAGAAGAACCGCCGGTGGACACCCCCCCCGCCGGTGAATTGGTACATAACAGTGACTTCAGTCTGGGTACCGAGGGCTGGTCCGGCCCCGACGTGGTGGTCAAGAGTGAATCCGACGGCAACAAGTACGGCAGCGCCAAGTACGGCTGGAACTATTACCAGTACGTAGCGGTGCAGCCGGGCGCCAAATACGTACTCACCGCCAAATCCCGTAAGGGCAACGCGGCGGCCCATGCCCGGATAGCCTATTTCTTCTATGATTCCGCCGGCAAGCAGTTAACCAGCGGCAACGTGCTGTACAAGCACCAAGGGACGGGTTGGGAGCAGATGCCTTCCCAAGCGGTAACCGCCCCGTCCAACGCAGCTCGAATACTTATTAAACTGTTGGTCAACAGCGGCTCCGGCACCCATGACTTCGACAATGTTTCCATGCTAAAGAGGTAGTTAATAATTCAATATTATATTATTAATCCATAAAAAGAGCCACCTTTTTAATAAAGGTGGCTCTTTTATGTCGCCCGGCCCGGGTGGTACGTCACCATAGCCTGGTTGGGGTCATATTATGAGAAGAGTAAACACAGATGGGTTGGTGGATTGCTTGACCAATTTTATACACCCCCAGGCCGTGGTGGATAAGGCCTGCCAGGTTGGTTTTTTTTCAGTAATCGGTCAGGGCGTGATTGTCGGACGGGGTTCGTGCATCGGCAACAATGTAACGGTATACCCCGGCACGGTGATTGGCGAAAACTGCAGTATCGGAGACAATTGCGTAATAGGCAAGCATCCCCACCCGGCGGTGACCAGCCGGTGCCCGGTGACCCAAGACCTGCAGTCACTGAAAATGAGCCCGGGAAGCGTGCTGGGCAGCGGTGTGGTGCTTTATGCCGGAACCGTGCTTGGTATGCAGGTAATGGTGGGGGACTTGGCATCGGTACGGGAAAACTGTATCATCGGCTACCGGGTCATCATTGGCCGGGGCGCGGTCTTGGAAAACGACGTGGTGGTGGGGGAATACGCAAAGGTTCAAACCGGAGCCTACCTTACAGCTTACACAGTGGTCGGTGCCCGCGCCTTTATAGCGCCCATGGTGGTCACTGCCAACGACAACCGGGTCGGTAGGAGAAAGGATGGAGTGGGTCGGTTGAATGGGCCGTGCATTGAGGAAAACGCCAGGGTGGGCGCCGGGGCCCTGTTGCTACCGGGTGTCACGGTGACCCGGGAAAGCTTTGTTGCCGCAGGATCGCTGGTGACCAGGGATACCCGGCCGGAATCCATGGTCATGGGCCGGCCGGCCAGGTTTGTGCGGCCGGTACCCGATGCGGAAAAACTTTAATAAGGATGTTCGAAAAGCCCGCGCGAGATCCACTTCGAATTTCTATGTTGGCTTGGCTTTTGCGGTGCTCACGATTGTTTTAGTGAGCGGCATAATAATTGTTTAATGCATTTACGTGTTTGTATCAAACACTAGCATAACTTTTGTGCCAAAGCTGGTCGTTTCAATCAACTAGTGCCGTCATTAATTGTTAGTGTTATCTATTGGGAATGTACTAGTGGATTACACTTAACTTGAGCAGTATTGGCCCAGTTGGGCACTAGACGCTCCGCTCCTCAAAGCCTTCGCCGCCTTGAATTTCTCGTGTCTCTCGTGCTCCTTTTTGAACACTCACTAAATGAGGTGACGTAGTTTGGAATATGGGAGTTTAATGGAGGTAATTAATAAAAGGCTGTTTTTTGTCCTGGTTACCGTAATGCTTGCTGTACTGGGTGCCGGGGTGACCTGCATGCTCACACCCGTCAAGTACCAGGCCAGGGCGGTTATGATGCTCAACCAGTACGACCCTGCAACCGGTGCATTGAACATGGATTATAACAGCCTGATGATGTATCGGCAATTGGCCAGGACTTACAGTGAACTGGCCACCAGCAAGCCGGTACTGGAAAAACTGGCCGTAGAATTAGATGGTGAGCTGACAGCGGAGAAGCTGGGCCAAATGGTAAAAGTGCACAAGGTAAAGGATTTGGAATTGTTAGAGATTGTGGTTCAAGACACTAACCCGGCAAGGGCAGCCCATATAGCCAACTCCCTGTCTCATATCCTGCAGCAACACGAGATACAGGTATGGAAAATGAATAACCTGCGGCTGATGACCCCGGCGTTGCCCGCCACAAAGCCGACGGGGCCGAATAGTTTGCTGGCTGTAATCGCTTCGGCTGCTGCGGGGTTGGCAATCTCGGTGCTGTTGGTACTGGTAGTGGAATACCGGGTGTCCAAGATATGATCGGTGCCGGGATTAGATTCGGTATCGTTGGGTGTGGGCACGCATCAAGAAACCATGCCCGGGCGCTTCTCAAATTATCGGGTGCGGAATTGGCGGCAGCCTGTGATACTGACTCCGGTGCCCTGGAAAACTTCACCCGCCTTTACGGTATAAGAGGTTATCTTCATTACGAAGAGATGCTGGAGAAAGAAAAAAACCTGGATGTTGTTATTATCTGTACCCCCAGCGAAATGCACCCGGCAATGGGTATTATGGCTGCGGGTCGGGGAAAGCATGTCTTGATGGAGAAACCCATGGCATTGTCTCTTGAGAGTGCCGACCGGTTGATTAACGCCTGTGAAAAAGAGGGAGTATATCTGTCCGTGGTGCTGCAGAACCGGTTTAAGCCCGCTATGCAGATATTAAAACTTGCCATTGGTGGAGGCAAGTTTGGTCAACTGAGCCATGGGGTGGCTACGGTGCGCTGGAACCGTAATGATGATTATTACAGCAGGCGCCCCTGGCGCAGGAGCAAGGATAAAGGTGGGGGCGTGCTGATGAACCAGGCAATCCACAGTGTCGATGCCCTGCAGTGGATAATGGGCGAAGTGGATAATGTAGTAGCACTAACCACCACCCGTTATCGGTCCATTGATGCCGAGGATGTGGGTCTGGCGATGCTAAGATTCAAAAGCGGTGCGCTGGGTTTAATTGAAGCTGCGTCCACTGTCTATCCCCGTAATCTTGAGGAGACTATTGCTGTATTCGGGGAAAGAGGTACGGTGGTAATTAGCGATGAAAAGGGCAGCAAAATAAAGGCCTGGGATTTCTGTGATTTTATCGACAAGGATCAGGCCATGTACATTTGTGCGGGCACGGACGAACATAATGACGCCGGACACCTGGCAGTGCTGCAGGATATGATAAATGCGATGCAAAAGGGCAGCCGACCGGCCGTGGATGGCCATGAGGGCAGAAAATCGCTGGAACTGGTGCTTGGCATTTATCAGTCGTCCGAAACTGGTCAACCCATCCCGATGCCCTTGCCTGTCAACGGAGGAAAATAATGCTGATTGAACTTTTCGACTTGCGAGGTCAGTACTCTGAATTGCGAGAGGATATAAACGCTGCTGTCGCGGAGAGCCTGTGCTCCGGGAGATATATCCTCGGCCCCCGGGTGCGGGAGTTGGAAAAAACCATTGCTGGTTACTGCGGAGCGTCATACGGCGTTGGAGTCGCCAGCGGTTCCGATGCCCTGTTCCTGTCTCTATTGGCTTGCGGTATTAGGGACGGGGACGAGGTAATCACTTCGCCCTTTACTTTTTTTGCCACCGCCGGAGCTATAACCCGTACCGGCGCCACTCCGGTGTTTGTTGATATCGATCCCGGCACCTGCAATATTGACCCGGAAAAAATTAAGCCCATGATTAACGTAAAGACCAGGGCTATTGTCCCGGTACATGTTTTTGGCCAAATGGCGGACATGGACGCTGTTGTAAGCCTGGCAGACAAAAACGGCCTGGTGGTTATTGAAGATGCCTGCCAGGCAATGGGCGCGGAGCACAGAGGCCGCCGGGCGGGCTCGCTGGGACACGCAGGGTGTTTTAGTTTTTTCCCCACCAAGAACCTTGGCGGATATGGAGACGGTGGCTTGGTGGTAACCCAAG
The DNA here is from genome assembly GCA_016841675.1 of Desulfotomaculum sp. Classification (GTDB taxonomy): domain Bacteria; phylum Bacillota; class Desulfotomaculia; order Desulfotomaculales; family Desulfallaceae; genus BRH-c8a. The sequence goes on along the minus strand of JAENYQ010000004.1, from coordinate 60,184 downwards.
ATGAACGTTTGGCGGCCCGGGTTGAGATTCTGCGCGCGCACGGCAGCCCGAGTAAGTTTGTACACGAATCAATTGGTTACAACAGCAGGCTGGATGAACTACAGGCGGCGGTACTACTGGTCAAGTTCAAGCACCTGGAAAGGTGGATTGAACAGCGTAACGCCCTGGCCCGCCATTATGACCAACTGCTTGGTGATATAGTGGCGATTCCCCTGGCGATGGAGGGTAACAGGCACACCTATCATCTCTATGTAATCAGATCACTCTGCAGAGACATAATCAAGACGCATTTGGAAAGAAACGGGATTGGTTGCGGCATATACTACCCCATTCCATTGCATCTGCAGAAGGCCTACAAGCACTTGGGATATAAAGCAGGCGACTTGCCGGAGGCGGAAAGGGCTGCCGCGGAAGTGCTGGCCATACCTCTGCATCCCGGGCTTTCGTCTGCAGAGATTGAAAAAATTGTCCAACTGGTGCGGGATGTGGCTGCTCAGGAGTCAGGAGTTAGAGGTCAGGAGTCAGAATGAGAGAACGGTTTTTTATCGTGAAGTATTTTGTATTTTTGACTACTGAATAGTAACAAAAACTTAAATACAAAGAAGGATGTTAAAAAATGAAGGTACCTCTTTCGTCTCCGGATATCGGACCAGAGGAACATGAACTGGTCAGTCGGGTATTGGACAGTGGCATTTTGAGCATCGGCTCCATGGTAGAGAGGTTTGAGCAGATGGTAGCCGCTTACCTGGGGGTTGGGGACGCAGTGGCGGTAAGCAGTGGCACCGCCGGGCTGCACCTGGCAGTGAGTGCCCTGGGAATAGGCGAGGGCGACGAGGTTATCACCACGCCCTTTAGTTTTGTCGCCTCCAGCAACTGTGTCTTGTACGAGCGGGCCCGGCCGGTGTTTGCCGATATCGAAACCGAGACCCTCAACATAGACCCAATGCAAGTGGAGTCGTTAATTACGGCTAAAACAAAGGCAATACTGCCGGTGCACGCATTTGGCCACCCGGTTGACATGGATGCCTTAACGGACATTGCCGCAAAATACGGCCTGGCTGTAATTGAAGACGCCTGTGAAGCCATCGGTTCACTCTACAATGGCAAAAAAGCCGGGACTATGGGCAATGCGGGGGTATTCGCTTTTTACCCCAACAAGCAAATAACCACCGGTGAAGGCGGAGTAATTGCTACTAACAACCGGGAATTGGCCGGCCTGTTTAGGAGCATGCGCAACCAGGGCAGAAGCATGAATAATCTATGGCTGCACCATGAACGCTTGGGATATAATTACCGCCTTGATGAACTTAGCGCTGCCCTTGGGGTGGCCCAGGTGAGAAAGATAGATGAGATCCTGGACAGGCGGGAAGCGGTGGCCCGTTCCTACCACGCCAAACTGGGCGGACTGAAAGGGGTTATTCTACCCCGGGTTCTTCCGGGGGTCCGAATGAGCTGGTTTGTTTACGTTATCCGCCTGGAACAGGGGATAAACCGGGACCGGGTAATGCATTACCTGCAAGATAACGGCATTGACTGCAGGCCGTACTTTACGCCCATCCATCTGCAGCCTTTTTACCGGCAGCTGTTTCATTACCGTGAAGGATGTTACCCCAACACCGAGATGGCCGCTTCGTCCACCCTGGCGCTGCCGTTTTTTAACCGGCTTACTGAACAACAGGTGGATTACGTGAGCCAGGTGCTCGACGAAGCGCTGAGCAAGGTGTAGAAGTTGAAATAAGAAAAAGCCGGTTTTAACCGGCTTTAATTCTTGTTTTGGCTGGCATTGAACAGCGGGGATTTTTCTATGGCTGCTTTCTCTGTCACGTCCACATTGATATCCACATCGGCGGGTATTTCATAAATAATTCGGTTTTGATCTACCAAAACGAGTTTGGGCGGCTGGCCGGAGGTATTGCCCGTGATGGTGATGTCTATAACCTTGTGCGTGCTTGTTGCCTTGGTTACCACCATTTCGACGTCGCCTAGCGTTATAATATCCCCAACTTTGCAGCCCGGGACAATAATACTGTTATTAGCCGTGGGTGTTGCTTTTGGTGCTTGACTTTGCTCCGCCGAAAGGGTCGTGGTCGAAGCGGTGTTTTTTGGCGTGCTGCTGGATACGGCGCTGGGCGCTGTTGGAGTTGCCTGGTTAGCTGTTGTTGTCGCCGCCGTGTCTGAACCGCTGCCTTTTGATTCCTGCTGAGGCTGCGGTTTGCTCTCCCCTTGATCAGCCAGGTCATCGGCCTGGCTGGCGATATACTCAGTTTCGCCGGGGGTAACAGCACTGCCTTTCCAGATGTAGATACCCAGTAATATGAATAAACCCAGGCAGGCCAGGGACACCACGTAAAAAATTTCTTGCCTGGTCACTTTGTTATTCTTTCCCCTCCTTTCTTTTTGCCACCTGCCCATTCAACACTTGGTTGTTGATATATCCTATTCAACAGCCAACAAAGTGTGAAAGTAAGCGCCCATGATAAGCCGATTTTATGAAAAGCGGAAAATATACCCAATAATTAACCCCGGGCGTACATAATATACGCCCGGGCCAATATGTTTTGAAGAACTATGATTGGTCTCTTAACCTGTTGAGTACAGTGGCGAATTCTCCCCACGTGACAAATGAGTCAGGTGCGTGGTCGTTAACCACGAATCCGTCTTTTTGCAGCCGGGCTATCTCGGCAGCCGGGTTCCACCCACCGCCGTTGTCACCCGGATCGGGCTCGGGTTGCGGTTCCGGCACTGGTCCAGGCTGGAGAACTGCAGAGATGCCGTCTACAAAAGGCGCCATATAATCCCGGACTATACTGATGCCGTAATCCGGCGCAGGTGCCCACTTACCCCCCAACTCCTCAACATAGTTGAGTTTACCGCCCCAGCCCGTGGAAAGTGCCGCATTGCGCCGTGCGTCAAGTTCCGGCCTGCCCGTGGGAAGTTTGCCCCCGTGGAAGTAAACGTGCCAGTGTTGGAATTGTGCTTCTATGCCATCCTCGGGCGTTTTGAAAGAGGCGCCTTCGTTGCCGTCAAAGGATCCCAACCCGGCAAAATTATACTGCTCAGGCCGGACCAGACCGCCAAATTTCCAAAAGCCCGTCTCCTTGCAGGATTGGGCGAAAACAGCGTCCCACCTGATACGGTAAATTCCTCCCATTTTAACGTAGATATCTATATAATCCGGTGCGGCAGGGTTCTTGGCCTTTAAAAACTGCCTGGCCTGGTCGGGTTCTGTTGTGGTTACCGCCCGGGCGGGAACAATTCCGGTGCCTTCAATTCTTTTATCTAGGCCAAGGGTCTGTGCTATACCTTCGCTGATATACTCACTAAGTTGTTGTATAAAATCAGGCCGGTTCAGCAGTGCCAGGTCGTTGTTATTGTCGATAAAAAGGTTTTCCAGTAATACGGCTGACATATTTGTTTCACGTAAAACCAAAAAATTAGCTTTCTTTTTGCCCCGGTCACGGATGCCGTGGAGTGCATAAAACCTGGCCACGTAATCGTGCAGCCGGTCCCTGTATACCTGGGTTCCGCTGGCGGCGCTGGTATATACATAGCTCTCAAAACCAGTTCCCCCGCCGGCGTTGGTGTGCAGTGATACAAATAAATTGGCCCGTAGTTCGTTAGCGTATGCTGCTCTTTCGCCAAGCCCGGCGGTGATATCGGTGATCCTGGTTAAGTGTACCGCCGCTGAATAGCGTTCGTTAATATACCGGGCGGCTGCCCCGGCTACCTGCAGGTTAAAATGTTTTTCACGGTATTGCCCGCTTACAGCACCGGGGTCCTCTCCACCGTGCCCCGGGTCAAGAACTATCCTTTGCATACTTACACTCCCATCTGTTTTCTTTATTAAGTTAGATTATTATATGAATAATTACCAATGATTGACGAGAAATTTCAATATTAGTTATTGACCAAGTAACAAATAAGAGTATCCAGCATATTATGGACCATAAAATACCAAGGGAGGTTTTAATTGGCATGAGTCATGAAAGCTACAACATTATAACACTTGCTAGTAAAAAAGTAGGGTCGTCAATTGTAGTTTTTCCCAACACTATTGCCGGCGGTTCTTATGTGCCGGGTACCATTGTGAGAATCATCGGCGATCTGCTGATCCAGGTAGCAGTAGGAACCGTCACGATTCAGGACGGGGCCTGGAAACCTGTGAGGCCCTTTGTAGCGGGAGACCAGGTGTTCATTCCTATCCGGTCAATTGATGCTTTCGTTTAATCACAGGAAGGAGTGATAATATGGCAACCGATTTAACCCGTGGAGTGGAAGATGCCAGGGGCGGGGATGACCTCGCCAGAAATGAACAGGATTACCGTGGAGAATCTGTTTCAAGGAGTATTTTTATTGACCAGGGAGATAACGATGCGTCCGTGGTATCTCAAATGAGAAATACTGATAATTATAGGGAGGCAACTGTAATGCATGCTGATATGCTAAACGCCACAGGCAAAAAGTTGATTGGTTCGCCCATAGTTGTATTCCCCAATAACATTGCCGACGGCTCTTATGTACCGGGCACATTAATTAGAATTATCGACGGCGTGTTAATCCAGGTAACTGTAGGGACTGTTATAATTCAGGATGGACCCTGGAAGCCGGTAAGGCCCTTCGTAGCGGGCGATCAAGTGTTCATTCCCATCAGTTCCATTGATGCTTTCGTGTTGTAATAGCATCAAAATCTTTAACGAATATCAAGTTGGCATTTAGAATAACGAAACCCGTTGGACCAACGAATCTGAAACAGATGTTCATTTGTGAATAATTTGCTGAGCAATTTGATATTCATTAAATTTTTTTCTGAAATCATGTGATTACAATTGTTGCTGCTGCATATTATGCTTATGAAGAACAATTCTTCAGTAAGTTAATAAACTATAAAAGGGGGACATTAAGGTGGCCATTAAGAAGGATATTGATGCTTCCAGCCTGGCCGAAGTGGTGGATCGGATACTGGAGAAAGGTATTGTTATTGATGCTTTCGTAAGGGTAGCCCTGGTCGGTATTGAGCTGCTCGCCATTGAAGCCCGGGTGGTAATCGCCAGCGTCGAAACATGGCTGAAGTACGCTGAAGCCGTTGGTCTTACGGTTCCTCACAAAGGTCGGGAGCCATTTGACCATCATCGTGAGGCTGTAGCTGCGCATTAACCTCTGGTAATTGTTTGGGGCATGCCAAGCATGCCTCAAGCAACTATTTTATTGAAACACTTTTGGAGGTATAAAACATGTCTCTAACTAATGATTTTCAATCACTCGGAGATAAGCTGGTTAAAGATTGTGAAGACAGGCGTAAATACCGGGAAGAACTGCGGTATTATGTGCAGGATTACCTGGGGCAGGTAGCCGCCAGGAGAGAAGAAGTTGCCAGGGATATGTGGGATAGATTGCATGAGGCCCGCTCAAACCGAACCAAAGAGGTAAGCAGGCTGCTGGATGAAATCTCCCGGGACAGGGAACAAGCCGGAAAAAGCTGGGAGAAAACCTTGCAGGCCTTGAACAAAATACGTTCAAACTAAAAAAGACCATTAAATATGGGGTGAGGGCGGCTTGAAGATAATTGAGGTGGTTGCCACAGCGGAACAGTTTTTCAAAGATGTGCTGCAAAAGCCTGGCGTTGTGGTAGGCGTATCGCGTGAGGATGACTCCTGGAAGGTGCAAATCGAAGTGGCCGAAGAAGTTGAATATATGCGCAAAAGGGCCAGGGATGACCTGTTGGCTCTGTACGAAGTGTTCATTGATGATAATCTGGAAATAACGGCCTTCGAGAGGAAATCCATGCGAGAAAGAAATTCCACCAGTATCAATACTGATTAAGTTACTATTGATGATTACTCAGTATAAGTTGCTGAGGAATTTTTTTGGGCTAAATTTGTTACTGCCGAGGTGTAACCATGAAAATTGAACATTTTTCACCACTGAACCTCAATCTAAAGGGGTTTGTAAATACACCTTATATTGACGACTTAGTGGAGCGAGCACTGACGTACATTAATGCCGATTTTCCTGTCAACCTCAGTGGTCCCGCCGGCACGGGCAAGACGACCATGGCCATGTACCTGGCTTCTAAAATAGGTCGTCCGGTGGTATTGCTGCACGGTAACGATGAAATAACATCCAGTAAGCTTGTGGGCGGCAATTATGGCTACAGGAAAAAAACTAAAGTTGACAATTACATCCATACAGTACAAGAAATGGAAGAATCTCTTTATTACCAGTGGGTTGAGGGTGTGCTTGCTGCTGCCTGCCGTAATGGTACGGTTCTGGTATACGACGAGTTTACCCGTTCAAGACCGGAAGTTAACAACTTGTTGTTGTCCATTCTGGAGGAGAAGACTCTGAGCCTGCCCGGGTGGCAGAGGGAAGACCACTACTTGAGAGTGCACCCGGAATTCCGTGCCGTATTCACCAGCAACCCCGAGGAGTATGCTGGTGTGCACCGGGCCCAGGTAGCTCTTCTGGATCGGATGATCAACATGGAGATAAATCAGTTTGATAGTGAAACAGAAATCACTATTACTGCGGCCAAGTCAGGCTTGGATAATGAAAAATCATCTTTGATAGTTAACATTGTTCGTGCTTTTAGAAATAAATGTGAAGTTAACAGCCATGTTTCCGTGCGCAGTTCCATACGCATTGCCACCATAGCCCGCAGTTCCGGAGTGGAAGTCTCTTCGGCTGACAGTAAGTTTTGTAGAATTGTTAATGACGTTCTTATGTCGGAGGTGATGGCAGCGGACAAAGGAATTCGTCATCAAACCGATCGGATGCTGTCGGAGATACTGTCTCAGGGAGGTGCCGGGACGGAAAAATGAAAAAAAAAGATCACTCATTTGATTTTAACATCGGGAACATCTTCAAAACGTTTGGTGATTTGCTGGAAGTTGTGCAGCAGTTGGACGCCCGGGGAACCGGCGAGAGTAAAAAAACCGGGGAATTCAGCACTGCCAGGGGGTTAAAGGGCGCATACGGCTTCAGTGTCAGAGTCGGCGGCTTGGGGAGCCCTACCATTCAGTCCTTCGGAAATTTCCGGGCCGGTGAGGGCAAGTCGGGCTTTGACGAATCATGGGAACCGATTTTGGATGTGTTTGATGAAGGCGATCGGATACTGGTGGTGACCGAACTGCCCGGTGTAGACGAAGGACAACTGCATCTGGAGTTGGCAGATAATACTCTGTTCATTAAAGCTGACGGTGTAAGATATTACCAAAAGCAGGTGGAACTCCCTGAGCCGGTGGATGAAAACAACATCGTTTCTGCTTTTAAAAACGGAATTGTGGAAATCACCCTATATAAAGTGGATAGGGGACACACCGTTAGCGGGTATTCGAGGAATGTCCCCAACAATGACGGTCAGTAGAAAACATTGGCGGATGGTGAATGGTTACGGTGAAAGAAGACATCCAGCTCAAAGTTGCCGAAGCGTTAACCAGGGACGTTGGCAGGGGAATCGCCAGGATCGACCCGCGTGATATGCAGGACTTATCTGTGCGCGTTGGTGAAGTGATTCTGATTCGCGGTAAAAAAGAAGCATCGGCCAGGGTAATGCCGGCTTTTGCTGACCGCAGGGGCAATCGAATCATACAGATAGACGGCATTACCAGAGAAAACGCTGGTGTCACCTTGGGTGAACAGGTTATTGTACAAGGCGCCGATGTAGGAATGGCTCAAACAGTACTATTGCGCTTCCAGGACGGCCAACTGCCGGTGAGCAGCGGCTACGTGCTGCAATCAATACAGGGTTTGCCTCTCAAAAAGGGTGAAAAGTTGAGAATTGCCCAACTGGGCTTAAAGCACCGGGAATGCCTGGTTGTTGATACCGTTCCCGGTGGTGTGGTACTGGTTGACGGCAATACCGGCATTACCATTCTGGATGCGACCGATGGTGCACAGGACAGCGCTGTCAGGGTGCGCTATGAAGACGTTGGCGGATTAAAAAATGAGCTGCAGCGAATCAGAGAGATGATTGAGCTGCCGCTTACATACCCGGCTGTTTTTGAACGCCTGGGCATAGACCCACCCAAGGGCCTTTTATTATGTGGCCCGCCGGGAACCGGTAAAACGCTGATCGCCCGTTCTGTGGCCGGTGAATCCAACGCTTATTTCGTCCATATCAACGGACCGGAAATTATCGACAAGTATTACGGTGAAAGCGAAGCCAAATTGAGGGAAATTTTTAACACGGCTGCCAGACGGGCACCCAGCATAATTTTCATAGACGAAATCGACGCTATTGCACCCAAAAGGCAAAACGTAACCGGCGAGGTGGAAAAGAGGGTGGTGGCTCAACTGCTGGCCCTCATGGACGGCCTGCGTGATCGGGGCCGGGTGGTGGTTATCGGCGCCACCAATATCCCGGATGCGCTGGACAGTGCATTACGCAGACCGGGCCGATTTGATCGGGAGATAACCATTGGGGTGCCCGATAGGGAAGGTAGGCATGAAATATTGCAGATCCATTCCCAAGGTATGCCGTTAACGAAAGACGTTGACCTTGACGCTATTGTTGGTGTAACCAACGGCTTTGTAGGCGCAGACCTGAGGGCTCTTTGCCGGGAAGCCGCCATGCAGGCCCTGCGCAGGCTATTGCCCGACCTGGATTACCGGTCAGGGGGTTTTTCATCTAAATGCCTGGCCCGCATAGAAGTTGAGATGGATGACTTCAAGAATGCCCTCAGAGATGTAGAACCGTCCGCCACCAGGGAGTTCATGGTGGAAGTGCCAAGTGTCGGCTGGGGAGATCTCGGGGGCTTACATGAGGCCAAGAGGCAATTGCGGGAGTCTGTTGAGTGGCCCGTGGAATTTGACCAGTTGTTTAAGGCTGCTAAAATCGAAATGCCCAGAGGTGTTCTACTACACGGTCCGCCAGGGACAGGCAAGACCATGCTGGCCAAGGCAGCCGCCAATGAGATTAATGCCAATTTCATTTCCATCAAGGGCCCTGCTTTACTCTCCAAGTGGGTGGGGGAATCGGAAAGGGCCCTCAGAGAATTATTCAAAAGGGCGCGGCAGGTTGCTCCTTGTATTATTTTTTTTGATGAGATTGACGCTCTGTTTCCCCGGCGGGGTTCGGGAGGCGAGGTCGGCGAAAGAATACTAAGCCAGCTGCTTACAGAGATGGACGGCATTGAAGAACTGCACCGCGTGCTGGTGCTGGCGGCCACCAACCGTATGGACATGCTGGATCCCGCTTTGCTCCGGCCCGGCAGGTTCGACCTGATCCTGACCGTCGGACTGCCAGGAGAAGCTGATCGCCGTGAGATATTGAAAGTGCATATCAATGGCGTGCCGCTGGCGGAAGATGTTGATTTGGAAGAATTAGCGGTTAAAACCGTTGGTTTTTCAGGTGCGGATTTGAAAAACCTGTGCCGCCTTGCGTCACTGCAAGCCATACGTGAATATGTTGAAGCAGGAGGCGCTAATACGGGTGCGGATGATTTTATAATCTGCAGAAAGCATTTTCAAGGGGCGCTGTGGGAGGCTGGCGAACAAAGGGCGCAGGTCTGAGGAAGGATGAGTAGCTTTTGGTTGCGGGAAAAGGGTATTATCTCTACGCCCTGTTTGTGGAAAAGGAGCCGCAGGATTTTGGGGCCATCGGTATAGTCGGCAGGGAAAGAGTCTTTACGCTGCATTACAAGGACTTGGCCCTGGCTGTGAGCCGGGCGCCGCTTAAAAAGTACGACCCGGTGCGAAAAAGTGCCATGGCCCACCAGAAAGTTATTTCAACCATCATGGAGCGTTATGACGTGCTGCCCGTAAGTTTTGGCACCTGTGTACAAAGCAAACAGGAAATTATGGACATTTTTGCAAATCTTTACGACAAGGCGCAGAGTGCCCTGGAAGGAATCAGGAACAAGATCGAGGTTGGACTGCGGGTAGTATGGAAAAAGGAGTTCTTTGTACAGGAACTGGGAGTGGCCAATCGTCAAATTGAAGCTCTGAAAAAGAAGATTGCCGAGCAGCGCGGCGCTGCAAATACTTACCGGCAAGTGCTTGAAATTGGCGAAAAGGTCCAGGCCATTGCTGATGAACGGAGGCGGCACTACGTAAGGCTGATATTCGATCCGCTGTGTAAGATGGCGGATGATGCTATCTTAAAAGATGTGACCAGTGAAAGAATGGTCATTAATGCCACCTTCCTGGTGGGAAAAAGCAGGGAAAAAGAGTTTGATAGCGCCGTAAACGATATTTACAGCCAATTCAGCGAGATGATGGATTTTAAATATACGGGTCCCTGGCCGCCGTACAGTTTCGTAAATATTAAGATTACCGGGAATGAGTGATTGTCGTGTTTATCATTGACGATTTGTTACTGGCACCAGCCAGATCACTAATGTTCATTTTTAAGGAGATCACCAGGCAGGTTGAGGAAGAGTTCTACGACGAGACTAGAATACTCAAGGAGCTTCGCCTATACCAAGAAAGACTGGAACTCAGTGAAATCTCCGTGGCCGAATATGACCTGGTTGAGGAGAAGCTGATGAGCCGACTGCATGCGTCCAGGGAGAGAAATGAACCCGATGCAGAGGAGGTATAAGCCGTGCAGCACCTGCCCGGGTTGCAAAAAGAGCTGCTTAAAAATAAGCATCACAGCCGGTTATCCCTCCTGGCAGCCGAAATAAACGATTATGCATGGGAAGAGGCCGTAAAGCGTTGCCGTTTAGTATTAACAGATCTATATACCGAGTTGCTGTTAGAAAAACTACAGGAGGAAATTAAGACCTGTGCTCCCGATACGGGTAGATGTTCGGGTTCGCCGGCCAGCATCGGCAATACCGGCCCCCGGGCAGAGCAACTGGTAGAACAGGAACAAAAGTGTGGGAACCAGCGGGAAGATGGAGTTATAGAATACACTTACACCTACTGCCTTGCGCCTGCCAGAGCCGTGGAACTCTTCGCGGGGGAAGAACTGCGCGGGCTGCCCGATGGCGGCCCCGTCAGGGCCATCAAGTGCGGGCGTTTGATTGCCGTTGTAAGTTCCGTACCTGCTGAAATATACGGCGAAGAGGCGCTGCAGGATGTAGTTCAGGATCCGACCTGGCTGGAAAGCAGGGTAACCGGACATGAACAGCTGATTCAACAGGTTATGCATCATCACCCTGTAATTCCTATGAAATTCTGCACCATATTTGACGGAGATGAACGGGCTAACCAGATCATTTCCGAGCGGGAAGAAGAGTTCCACATGATGCTGGCCGACGTTGCAGGCAAGGAAGAATGGGGATTGAAGATATACTGTCAACCGGGCGTACTGCGTGAACGCGTGGAAAAAACCAGTACGCGGGTCATTGAGGCCAGGGAAAAGTCCGAAGCAAGCGCTTCCGGTGCGGCGTACTTTATGCTTAAAAAGCTGGATGGAATTATCAACGAGGAGATGGACGCCTGGGCTGCAAAACTGGCCCGGGAAGTCAATATTGAACTTGATGCTTGGGCCGATAGGACAAAAATGAATAAACTGCTGGGCAGCGATGTTACGGGGCGGCTGGAAAAAATGATTCTAAATGCCGTTTATTTGGTGGACAAAGCCAAGGTAAAAGATTTTATAAAAGCGGTCTCGGAATTGGGTGAAAAGCACAGGGAGAATGGCATCGAATTTGCTCTCACCGGACCCTGGCCGCCTTACAATTTTACGTCAATTAATCGTTTAGGGGGCGCCGGGGCAAATGGAGAGCCTGACTGAACAAAAAAACGTTACCCTGCTGGAGATACTGGATCACGTTCTTGACAAAGGTGTTGTTATCAAGGGTGAAATAATTATCTCTGTTGCCGACGTTGACCTTGTTTATCTTGGTTTGCAGTTGGTGCTGGCTTCAGTGGATAAAGTTATGCCGGAGATTTGGGATGAATAAATTGTTTTACCTGTACGGGATCATTGACAGTGCCGAAAGCTTCACTCTTACCCTGCCCGAAGCCGGTCGGGAAATTTTCAATCTGGCGGATAACGGATTGGGGATGGTGGTATCCCGCGCCGGGGGATGGGAAGCCGGGTTGCTGTCGGAAAACCTTTACGCCCACAATGCGGTTATGGAATACTTGCTGGAGCATTACACCGTTTTGCCGGTCAGGTACGGAACAATTGTGGCCGGGGAAAAAGAGATCACTGATTTAATAAATTGTTACGGTGGGGAATTCAAGCGGCAATTGCACAGGTTCCGCGGTAAAGTTGAGATGGGGGTAAAAGTGTTATGGAACATAGAACAGGAGCAAAAAGAGTACCGGGAATCAGAGACATCGGGGGTTTCAATAATACAAGAACCCGGGTCCGGTTCCCCAGGTCACAGATACTTGCTGAACAAGTACCGGGAAAAAGCGCCACAGATGCAACTCCGCCGCAAAGCGGAGCAGGCTGCAGCCCTGATACACAATCCGCTGGCGGCCAGGTCCGAGGAAGCCTGCCGCAGTATCCTGCGTACTCCCGCCCTTATGTTCAGCGGGGCGTACCTGCTAGACCGCCGGAACGTAGACGGGTTCCGGGCAGAATATCAACATTTAAAGAAAAATTTACCAAAATATAAGTTTTTATTGAGCGGTCCATGGCCGGCCTTCAGCTTTGCGAATATTAACTGTATGGCAGGGAGTGAATGAGAATGGTGAAAGCCGGTATTGAATGCGAACCGGAATATTTGGAAGAATTTGTGCAAGAGATGGAAAGAGCTGCGCCCTCCGTGCCGCAGAAAATAAAAGCAGACCCGGAAAACGTTGAACAGGGTCTGGCGAAACTGGTGCTAACTATAGTAGAACTCCTGAGGAAGTTAATGGAAAAACAGGCCTTGCGCCGTGTGGAGCGGGGTGCTCTGACCGACGAAGAAATAGAACGGGTCGGGCTTACCCTGATGAAGCTGGAAGAAAAACTGGAAGAACTCAAGCAGGTATTCGGATTAGAAGACGAGGAACTGAACATCGACCTGGGTCCACTGGGCAACCTAATGTAAAGACCGGAGGGATGCGGTTTGGAACATACAACCAGAAGCACTAACCTGGCGGAAATATTGGAAAGGGTGCTGGATAAAGGGCTGGTGATTGCCGGCGATATAAAGATTTCACTGGCTGACGTGGAATTGTTGAGCATTAAAATACGGTTGCTGGTTGCCTCGGTGGATAAGGCCAGGGAAATTGGCATCAATTGGTGGGAAGATGATCCTGAGCTAAATACCAGGGCCAGGAAGCGGCTGAACAAGCAAAAGGCCAACGAGATCATTACCTGAAAAAACAGTCAAGATAAATGTACGACCGACATTATGTTTGACTGTTTTATATAATAAGTTGCATGCGTGTTAGCCAGCGCATGCAACGGTATTATAAGCCCAACATGGGTATTATCTTCGGGGTGGTACTCCAGAACGAGGTCGACCGGTGAGTACCTGCCGTTTTTCACATCCAAGGGTGTCCGTCGTGCCGATTCGTTGCACTCGTTGCCGGCAAACTTGACTTTTAAAGCTAACATGCTATAATTAACTTTGCAAAACATGCGGGTGTAGCTCAATGGTAGAGCATCAGCTTCCCAAGCTGAGGGTTGAGGGTTCGATCCCCTTCACCCGCTCCAGTAAAATCAAGGCCTCTGAGGATTTACTTAATCCTGCGGAGGCCTTTTTGGGCTGCGTAAGTTTTAGTAAAAGTTGAAAATGATTCGCAAGGCACAGACCAGGGTTGAACCCAGAGCAACCTGGTCTGTCGTCATAACTAAATTCACATATATGAGTAGATAAAGTTGCCACACTGCCGTGCTTTCGGGTCTTGCATACTATCCTATGGGTTTGAGAACATGGTTTATATCCACACGTAATGATTGGATGAATAGGTAGCTTAAATGTTGAACAGATAACAACAATAACCAACGCAATAGTTAATGCTATCGTTGAGTAATATCTTTGCGTAGCAATATAAGTATTTAAGAATTATGATAAATCACTATAAAACTACTGGATAAAGAAACGATAGAGTGGCTAAACAAATTTAGTTTGATTGAGCTTAATGATAATCAACGATTTGCCCTGGCCTATTTAAAAAGAAATCCCTTTGCCCCCAGATTAACAAATAGCGATTACCAGCGCATTAATAGTGTAGAAAGTGTTCAGGCAACAAGAGAGTTGGGGGATATGGTCAAGCGGGCAGGAGTGTTCAGCACGGTACTCGTGGCGGAGCATATTGTACTCATCTTTCTAACTTGGTAACCACACAACAGGCAATGAGTAGCTGTTTTATTGACCAGCGAGGTTAGCCACGAGAACGTTAAGTAATAGATCCTAGCGGAATATCACTAAAAATAGCATATTTATCCCCGGCATTTTCATTATAATATCGGTAGCATGTTCAAGAGGCAACCCGACGGATTCTACTAACATACATATCAATTCAACTCCCCAAATTATTGTTACACCCTCGTCCCTACACCTTTTTCTTAGTGGTTTGTCATTAGTTACGCAGGACCATCCATTTTCCTTTGCCAGAATTAAACATAAATTGTCTTGGAATGATAAAGGGCCTTTTTTCTCTGCCGCCAACACAACTTGATCTAATTCTGGTTCCACAAGTATAATGCCAAGTTCTTGGCAATCTCCCTCATCGACTTGCTTAACTTCATTTAAAACTGGCGTCGTTAAATATACCTGGCCAACATAGTTACAAACTAATTTAACAATTGTCCTGTCACATTGACAAAAATCGATGAGGATATTGGCATCCAGTATTAGAAAATGCCTCTTTTTTTTGGCCATCGTTTATATCCACGAAGAGACTACGTCTCTCATGTCTTCAAGATCGAGTCTAAGTATTTCTGCCCCACGGCTCATGGTTATTTCATCTTTTTCAATTGCATGGCGAACCAATCTATATAGGCGGTCTTCAACAAAGTGTGAGGAAGAAATAGAGTGTGGTTCCTGGGAACGTAATACTTCCGGTGCTTGTAAAAATTTATCTGGATGTAAAGCTTCCGGTTCGTCCTTGATGCTTAATGTTTTACCAGTTTTTCGCCTATAATCACTTTGAAATTTTCCCCACACCCATTTACCTGAATTTTTTCCGGGAATTTGAGAAAGGCGATACAGTACAGTTTTGTAGCTAACCTGAAAAATGAGCTTCACTTTAAAAACTCTGCCAATAAAGGGCAATCCATAAGCATCTTGCCATTCGGATTTAAAAGCTTTTTCTGGCATCAGAAAATGGGAGGCAAAGACGTTAGCTTCGGATTCCTGATCTTCACTTTCTGCAATTTCATCTATGTCATAAGTATCTAGGTGGAGAAGCAAATGCCCCAACTCATGAGCGGCGCTGAAAATCCATCGCTCAACTGAAATTCGTTCCCATATATTTACGATAATAGCAGGGCCACCTTCTTCCTTGGCAACAGATAAGCCAAAG
This sequence comes from Desulfotomaculum sp., assembly GCA_016841675.1. Lineage (GTDB taxonomy): Bacteria > Bacillota > Desulfotomaculia > Desulfotomaculales > Desulfallaceae > BRH-c8a. The sequence continues at coordinate 44,824 of JAENYQ010000004.1, read as the reverse complement.
AAACCGTCTGATGCGAGACTTATGGGAGATACTTTGATTCCAGCTGATTCCAGCAAACCGGCAATATCGCGGATGGGTTCATTATATTTTAGTTTTAAAACTTCTCTGGCTCTTTCGGCTGCATATTTAGCTTTGGCATCGCCGTTAGGAATAGTAAAAAGTTCTTTGCTAAGTTCTTCAAACCGATAATCTTCCCGATTATTTAGTAATTTTTCCAGGTCATTAAAATCATCAAGCCATTTTGCTACTTCGTTAATAATGCTATCTCGGCTGTTCATTTTTTTTGAAGCCCGAAACCTGACTCTTTTTAATGTGCGAACCGGAACTAATAAATCCTGGAGTTTTACTCCGACGCCATCAGCAATATTTTGTAAAGTTGATACTTTGGGGGTTGCACTGCCGATTTCTATATTGCGATATGCAACTCTTGAAAGCCCAGCAAGCTCTGCTAACTGGGCTTGACTCAAGCCCTTTGATTCGCGCACTCGGCGGAGGTTTGCGCCAATAATGCTTTGTTCCATATTCACCACCCTTTTAGTTACTATTATATACTAAAAAACAACATTTGAAAACATGATAACCGTACTTGCTAAAAAAATATTAATCATTTGTGATGAAAATTAGTTAGTTGGTATCCCCCGGGATGTACCCTGACAAAAGGAATTAGAAAAGATTGCAAATTGGCGAAGAATTACAGCGCGGCACCAATGTAATTAAATTTGACGGTTTAATAAATAACGCTATTGTTGCTTTTGAGAAAAATAAAATAACAGAAGTAATTTTCTATCCTATGCTAGAAAAAAACCAGAGGATTTTCGTTTCACCTTAGAATCATATGACCTCGACATTGAGTCAGTGGTCCTGGAAATATTAAGTGAGGATGAACAGCGGGAGAGTTAATCTATGAATTCGGGCCTAAAGGTAGAAGCAGTAATAATTGATGCTGACTTTGCTATCAAAATTGGCAGAATAGATAAATTCAGATTAATTGAGCAAGTCCTTCCGTTATTAGCTGATCTCATTTTCATACACAGACATGTATATGAAAATGAGATTTTAATTCTAACGAGGTAAGGTTAGGTATTAAAATGAGCATTTTAAAACGTATTACTATCGATCTGGGAATTTGTCATGGTAAGGCTTGTGTTGCTGGAACCAGAATCAGACTATTACACTTTCTAGAACTTGCAGGTATATTACTACTTACAGAGAATAAATTCCATATGGGTCTTTATTTGTAGACGACAAATTATTCTGCTTAAACTATTGTGGTGATTGATTAACCTCAGTCAGAGTGTTAAATTTGGATTGTGGTAATAATATACAATAAAGATATTAAGGGGAATTTATATGCAAATTAAATCCCTGTCGATAAAAAATTATAAAATTTTTCGTGATGTAAACGTTAAAGATTTACCCAACATGGCAGTTTTTTTAGGCGCCAATGGTTCAGGAAAATCTACTTTATTTGATGTATTTGGCTTTTTACATGATGCTCTAATTGATAACGTCAGGGCCGCCATTACTAAGCGCGGTGGCTATAAAGAAGTTGTTTCCAGGGGTCAAAAGGGACCAATAGAGTTTGCCATTAAATTTCGCCCCAAACCAGGGGATCCGGTAGTTACTTATGACTTAAAAATAGGTACGGATAATAGAGGAATACCTGTTGTTAAGCGGGAGGTTCTTAAATACCGCCGCGGTCAAAAGGGGCAGCCGTGGCATTTCCTGGATTTCGCTGAAGGTGCGGGAACAGCTATTGTTAATGAAATGGAATATGGACAGCCTGATGTGGAACCAATACGTGAACTGCAGAAATTGGATTCACCTGATATATTAGCGATTAAAGGATTGGGGCAGTTTCAGAAGTTTCCTCAGATTGCTGCTTTTCGCCGTTTAATTGAGGGCTGGCATGTTATGGATTTTCATATTCAAGCCGCCAGGTCAAGTCAAGATGCTGGCTATAGTGAACATTTATCACCAACTGGAGAAAATTTACCTCTAGTGGCAAAGTTTATGTATGAACACTATTTTGAACGGTTTCAGGAAATATTAGCTAAAATGGCCCAGAGAGTGCCCGGCATTACAGATGTTCAGGCCGCCGAGACTACAGATGGAAGAATAGTGTTGCGCTTTCAGGATGGGGCGTTTAAGGATCCGTTTATTGCCCGCTATGTTTCAGACGGTACCATAAAAATGTTTGCTTATTTGTTACTAATGCATGACCCAAATCCGCACCCTTTACTTTGTATAGAAGAGCCGGAAAATCAGTTGCATCCTGAACTTTTATATGAACTGGCAGAGGAATTTAGAAGCTATAGTGAAAGGGGCGGTCAGGTTTTCATATCTACTCATTCACCGGATTTTGTTAACGGTGTAAATATATCTGAATTGTTTTGGTTAACTAAGCAAGAAGGCTTCAGCATCATTCAAAGGGCTTCTGAGAATGAATTGGTAAAAAGCCTGGTTGATGAAGGGGATTTGCCTGGTTCATTGTGGAAACAAGGCTTTTTTGAAGGAGCCGGGCCACGATGAGTAAAATTGTTTTTATGTTGGAAGAGCCTTCTATGAAGGAATTACTGGATAAGTTATTGCCAGATCTGCTTCCGCAAGGAGTAGATTTTATGACAGTTACCCATGAAGGCAAACAAGACCTGGAAAAATCCATTACTCGTAAATTGCGCGCGTGGAAAGAGCCTGGAGTACGCTTTATTATTGTGCGGGACCAGGATGGTGGGGATTGTTGCCGAATAAAAGATAACCTTTCAAGTATTTGTGCCCGGGTCGGCAGGCCAGATTCGGTGGTACGCATTGTTTGCAACGAATTGGAATCATGGTTTCTAGGGGATTTAACCGCAGTTGCTGCTGCTTATGATAAACCTTCTATAGCAAGATTGCAAAGAAAAAAGAAATACCGTAACCCCGATGGTGTTACCAACGCGGCAGAGGAACTAAAAAAACTGGTCCCAGATTATCAAAAACTACAAGGTGCTAGAAGAATTGCTGACTATATTGATCGAGACAGAAATCTATCAAATAGTTTTCATGCTTTTTTAGAGGGGGTTTTACGGATAGCCAATAGTAACCCTGACCCAGGCGAAAGGTTTCCTTAAAATGGCTTGCTAAATATTTTCGGTTTGGCATATAATTTAACCAGTCACTAAGTTAAGGAGGCGACAAGGTTGGGCAAACATATAAAAACCATCAGCGGGCGGACGCTGCAGAGCACTGTGCGTGACGGTGGTTGCGGCGAGTGCCGGACTTCATGCCAATCAGCGTGCAAGACCTCACTGACCGTCGGCAACCAGGCCTGCAACAAGAAGAAAAACTAAAAAGCCTGATCCCGAAAGGGATGAGGCCTTTTTTTCGCTTAGTACATGCTGAAAGATGGCCATTTCTATGAACAATTATGATTTCCCCAAGCATAATTTATTACGCATTTTCTTTTAGAAGGGTTGTTGTTGAATTGATTCATACCTTTGCCTTTGACGGCATTTTTATAGTAATGGACGTCAACAGTGGTGCTGTACATGCCGTTGATGAACCGGCTTACTATATCATCAAAGCGCTGGAGACGGCACATGAAGAAGACGTGGCCGCCCAATACCTGCCGGTCTACGGGGTTGAAACGGTAAAAGAAGTGCTGCAGGAGGCTGCCGATTTAAAGGCCAACGGTATGCTCTTTGCACCGGACCCTCTGCCCCATGGTTTTTATAATGCTAATGCCGACGGAGCGGTAAAGGCTCTTTGTCTGCATCTGGCCCATGATTGTAACCTGAGGTGCCGGTACTGTTTTGCCAGCCAGGGGGATTTCGGCGGGGACCGGGGGTTGATGTCAAAAGAGGTGGGCCGGGCTGCCATAGATTTTTTAATGCATGCATCCGGCAGCAGGCGGCACGTGGAAGTGGACTTTTTCGGCGGGGAGCCCCTTTTGAACGTTCCGGTGATGGAAGACCTGGTAGAATACGGGCGGGCCCGGGCCGGGGAGGCATGCAAGATAATCAAGTTTACCCTGACCACTAATGCTATGCTGCTCGATGCCAAAATGCAAAGATTTATTATAGACAACGATCTGGCAGTGGTACTATCGGTTGACGGCAGGCCCCAAGTGCATGACCATATGCGGCCTACACCAGGCGGCGGGGGCAGTTACCGGCGGATAATGGAACGCTGTACTGAATTCGTACGCCTGCCGTTTGAAAAGGATTATTATATTCGGGGTACTTTTACCCGCCACAATTTGGATTTTGCCGAAGATGTGCGTCACCTGGCGGAGGCGGGTTTCGACCACCTGTCGGTGGAGCCGGTAATTGCCGAAGCCGAGATGGATTACGCCCTGCGTGAAGGCGATTTGCCAGTGATATTTGCGGAATACGATAAATTGACCCGGTATCTGTTGGAACGGCATCGTCAGGGCCGGCCGGTGGAATTCTTCCACTTCAACGTTGATTTGGATGACGGACCATGCCTGGCCAAGCGGCTTACCGGGTGCAGCGCAGGCACGGAGTACCTGGCGGTGGCGCCGACCGGCGAGATGTACCCCTGCCATCAGTTTGTGGGCCGACATGGATTTCAGGTAGGAACTGTGTTTAACGGGGTGGAAAAAGATACCACAAATATGTTCAGCCAGGCACATATATATAATAAACAGGCATGTCAAAAATGTTGGGCCAGGTTCCACTGCAGCGGAGGTTGTCATGCCAACGCCCTGGCGTTTAATGGTGACTTATTGGAACCATATGGGCTGGGCTGTGAATTGGCTAAAAAACGCCTGGAATGTGCGCTATACCTTAAAGTTTGCACTACGGCCGGATAATCTGACTTCTTTTCGTGTTGGGATTATTCCGTTAGCCCTCTTTTTTCGTTCATTTGCGGTAGTTTGCGACATGGTCTTTTCTATGGTATAATTTGCATGTTTGGCTTATATTAGAACAGCTTATATCAGGGGAGTGGTACTTTATATTGAGTAAAGTTACTGGCTGGTTAACTAAAAAATCAAGTAGTTCAATGGCATTAGGTCGTACATTATTGGGCTCCCGACCTGGTCTTAAGATAGTGCTGCTGTTGCTTGTTCCGGTGGCTGCAGTGCTGGCTATGTTCAGCCAGGCAGGGTGCGCGATAGTGGTGGGTCAGGAAATAGTCGCTGTAGCTTCAGACCGCGGCGATGCCGAAGCCATTGTGCAGGATTACATAACTTGGCTGGAACAGAACTCTGAGTTACCGGTTTCTATTAACGAGGAAATTAAATACCGCGCGGCTTGGCGACTGCAAACCGATAACCGGGCCGAGATCCGTCGGCAGTTAGCACAAAAGCTTGATTACCATTTCGGGGCTACTGGTATTTACGTAGACGGAAATCTGGTTGCCTCTGTAAAGGACAAAGTAACCGGTGATCAGGTGATCAACAAATTACTGGCTGTTTATAGCAATGGCGGTCAATGGGATGTTGACTTTAAGCAAAACGTTGAAATTAAACCAACCCAGGTGGTTGCCGACAAATTAATGGACGTAGAGGAGACTGTCGAATACTTTCGTTTCGGCGGCAAAGGCGTCAGGACTTACCAGGTAAAGAACGGCGACACTCTTTGGGATATCGCTTCAGCGGTACAATTGCCGGTGGATGAATTGGTACTCTCCAACCCCGAACTGCAGCCTGATACGCTGCAAGTCGGCCAGGAAATAAAGATTTCGCGGACCACGCCGCTAGTGGATGTAATTACTACCTATACTGACACCCACCAGGAAGAAATCCTTTACCGGGTCCAGGAAAAGGTTGACGATAACCTGTTCCTTGGTGAACGTAAGGTTGTTCAGTCCGGCAAGCCCGGTCAAAGGGAAGTGGAGTATCAGGTCACCTTGGAAAACGGGATGGAGATAAACAAGGAAGAATTTAAGGAAAAAATTATTGAAGAACCGGTACACCAGATAGTGGCCAAGGGTACCCGCAAACTGCTAGCTTTCCGGGGCGGTAGCGGCAGGTTGGCCTATCCCACCGGGGGCGGTATTGTATCTCCCTTTGGTAGTCGCTGGGGACGTTCCCATCTAGGGGTTGACATTGCAGCCAACCATGGCAGCCCAATAGTGGCGGCAGAGGCCGGGACTGTGATTAGTGCCGATTACCAGGGCGGCTATGGACTTTGTGTAGATATTAACCACGGCGGCGGCGTTGTTACCAGGTACGCTCACCTGTCATCCTCAGCGGTAAAATCCGGACAGAGCGTTGAACGTGGTCAGTTTGTCGGACGGGCCGGCTCTACGGGCAATTCCACCGGCCCGCACCTGCATTTTGAAGTTATAGTTAATGGTGTGCATAAAAATCCGTCTCTGTTTATCTGATTGTAACTACTCAAGAGTCAGACAGGAGTCAGTATGAAGTACTAACAAAATATGTTTTAAACACCCGGTGCACATGGTGGGTGCTGTGGGTGCTAGATTTAAAGGCTGTTCCAGGTAATGGCGTTTTAATTAACACTATACTTCATGTATAATGTTTATAGTTTGTAAATTCATTCGTTTTCATAGACCGGGAGGTAATTGCCATGGTCGGTAAATCTGGAAAAAACAGTCCTTTCTCTTTTGTCAATGTGGCTAGACGCAAAAAAAACCAAAAAATAGTTTTTATTGTCCTCACGGCTTTTCTTGCCTTGGGGTTGGTGGGTTCTTCGGTGTTATGGCTTTTTAGCCCGGACAGTTCTCCTGCAGATATGGGGCAGGCCCAACAGGAAATTCCGCTGGATCAACAAATTGCAGCTCTGGAAAGTCAACTAAAAGACGAGCCCCAAAGCCCCGAGTTGTTGGGACAATTGGCTGAACTCTATTGGCAGGCAGGCAGGGGCCGTGATGCGGTGGACAATTACCTGAAAGCATTGGAGATTGCGCCGGACGACATTAAGCTGCGCCAGAATTTGGCGCTGACTTACTATCTGCTGGGGGATTATAGTGATGCCGTGCAACAGATCGAAACGGTTTTGGCCAAAGAACCACAAAATGCAACTGCCCATTATTACCTGGGCCAGTTTTACGCTTACCGCAGCGACGATGGACGTGATGTGGAAAAAGGGATTGAAGCATTGGAGAAGTTTATAAGCTTGAGCAAGGAAGGGCTGGACGTGGATAAAGCACAACAAATGATCAAGGAATTAAAATCCAACCCCAATTAGAAGTTGGCAGTTGTGAGATTGGATAAAGAAGGAATGTGGTAAATTAGAATTTTAATAAATATTAAAGGACGCGCATAATAGAGTTCATTAAAGGCGCGCCTTTCTTGTTTTTCCATGTTTTAACTTGGGTTTTTTTGCTCAATTAGTTGTATAATTAATTTGCTAATAATTGCAGAAAAAGGTGAAATTATGTCAGCCAGGCGGCAGCTTTCCCCGCACTCCGTTGACTCTCGAGCGCCCCGACTGGTATCCGTTTTATACGCCACGTTGGTGTTGCTGTTCATGCTAAGTGCTTTTTTGTTGGTGCGGGTGCCAGACAGCGTGAAAGGCTATATCTACGGATTGTTTCGGGAAATAGCCCGGGTCCAGATGTTGCTGAGCACCCATGGATGGCAGCAAATGCAGGATGATTTATTTATCGTGCGCTATCGGGGTGACGAGTCCGGTGCCCGCCTGGTGCAGGAAACCAGCCTGATATTTTATGACCAGGTGTACGAGGATTTTGCTTATTTGCCAGGCTTAAAGATCCCCCGTATCCCCGTTGTGGTTTATTCATCCCGGGAAGAGCTTAATGCTAGTTTCGGCTGGCCGGCCAGTGAAAATGCCATGGGGGTCTACTGGGGCGGGGTAATCAGGGTCCTGACGCCGAAAGCCTGGGTTAAAGAAGATGACCCGCAGGCGGTGCGGCAGGTTTTTCAGCATGCCGGCCCCATAGCACACGAATTAACCCACTTGGTACTGGATTACGCGGCCCGTGGTAATTACCCCCGCTGGTTCACCGAAGGGGTGGCCCAGTATCAGGAGTATAAAATTACCGGATATATATTTGGTTCCCAAGAAGGAATTTGGGACCGCGGGTTGTATCCCTTTAAAAAGATGGATCGGCAGTTCGATAAGCTTCCCAACCAAGCTCTGGCATATCGGCAGTCCCTGTCGGTGGTGGAATACATCGTAACGGTCTACGGCGAAGAAGGCTTGCATAATATAATAAAAAATCTGGCCCGGGGGACAAATTTTAATGATTCTTTGGAGACTGCCCTGGATTTGAACCTTGAAGGATTAGAAAGGGAGTGGCGGGAATGGCTGGCCGGGGAGCTGCAACAGCCGTTGTTTACAAAACGGGAGGATCAGCTTTGACAATGGACAAACTGATTATCAGCGGAGGCAAACCTCTGCAGGGCCGAGTACGAATTAGCGGCGCTAAAAATGCTGCTTTGGCTGTAATATGCGCGTCTGTAATGTCTGTTGATAAGGTTAAGTTGGAAAACGTTCCTGATATCAGCGATGTGCAGGCGATGATTGAAATAATCAGGCACTTGGGAGCTGAAGCGACGTGGCTGTGCGAATCTACACTACAGATTAATCCGCCATCCCGTCTGAAAGCCGACCCCCCATGCCACCTGGTGAAGAAACTACGTGCCTCTAACCTGTTCCTGGGACCGCTGTTATCCAGGTTCGGATATACCAAGGTATCGCTGCCCGGCGGCTGTAATATAGGGGTCAGGCCTATGGACCTGCATTTTAAAGGTCTGTCCAGTATGGGTGCGGATATTAGAATTGAAGGCGGTTTTGCCGTGGGCCGGGCACCAAATCGGCTGCAGGGAGCCCGGATTTATCTTGATTTCCCCAGTGTAGGGGCTACGGAAAACCTGATGATGGCCGCCTGTCTGGCGATAGGACAAACCATTTTGGAGAATGTTGCTAAAGAACCTGAAGTGGTGGACTTGGCTAATTTCTTAAACTGCCTGGGAGCAAAAGTGCGGGGTGCCGGAACCGACATCATTAAAATTGACGGAGTGCCCGAACTGGGTGGCTGCCAGCGCTATACCGTTATTCCCGACCGTATCGAGGCCGGTACCTTTATGGTGGCAGCAGCGGCCACCCGCGGTTCACTAGTGTTGGAAAACATTATTCCGCCGCACGTGGAACCCATTTGTGCCAAGCTGCGGGAAGCCGGGGTGGAAGTCTTGGAAAACGGCGACAGCATTATGGTCAATGCCAACGGCAATCTGCAGCCTCTGGATATAAAAACTCTTCCTTATCCCGGTTTTCCCACCGATATGCAGTCTCAAATGATGGCTATGCTTACAATGGTAAATGGTACCAGCGTAATTGTGGAAAATATTTTTGAAAACCGCTTTCAGGTGGCCGATGAGTTTAAGAGGATGGGTGCCCGGATCAAGGTAGAAGGGCGCATGGCAGTAGTGGAAGGTGTATCCGAAATGCATGGGGCCGAAGTTAGGGCCACTGACCTGCGGGCTGGTGCGGCCCTGGTGATTGCCGGGTTAATGTCTCGGGGACAGACCGGAATCTCTAACGCTCACTATATTGACCGAGGCTATCACCGGTTGGAAGACAAGCTGCGCTCCCTGGGGGTCGAGGTTAGTAGGTCGTAATGAAACTAATGGGCGCTTTAGCGCCCTTTTTGTTATAATATGGCCCCAATGGGGACAGGCTTTCGGGGCATAGTATTCTAATATTTGATACCAGGAAGGCATGGAGCTGGCCGGTATGCGGGTAACGCTTATTGCTGTGGGTAAATTAAAAGAAAAATACTGGCGCGAAGCGGTAGCGGAGTATGTTAAACGCCTGGGCGCTTATTGCCGTTTGGCAATAATTGAAATCCCAGACGAGGGCATTACTGCCGGTGCGCTGGCGGCCGAAGAGGAAAAAATTAAGGCCGTGGAATGGGGTCGGATTTCCCGGCGCCTAAAGGAAGGCACTTACCTGGTGGCGCTGGACGTGCGTGGCGAACCAGTTTCATCGGAGCAACTTTCGGAACGAATTGACCGATTGACCTTAACCGGGCGCAGCGACATCACCTTTATCATCGGTGGTTCACTGGGCTTGCCTCAGGAAGCATTGGAGCGGGCAGATTGGCGCCTGTCCTTTTCAAAGCTGACTTTTCCCCACCAGCTAATGCGGGTAATCTTGCTGGAGCAAATTTACCGCAACTTTAAGATCGCCCGGGGCGAGCCTTATCACAAGTAATGGCGAAATGAAAAGAACCTGCAACTATTATCTATCAGTTGTAGGTTCTTTCACTATAAACCTTGATACTGATTGTTAAGTGTACTTAATTGAGCAGATGGTTGTCAAAGCATGCATTACCGCTTGCATAGCATTTCAAACCGATTTAAGCTAAGTATAAAAAATAAGCTAGGTTAAATACTAACATCAATAATCACAGGAGGTGAGCATTAATTGGCATTTAACCTATCTCAAAAAGAAAATATGTTGCTGCAAGATCAAAAGAAACATGAAGAACTATGCGTACAAAAGTATCAAAATTATGCTCAACAGGCCCAGGATCCCCAACTTAAACAGCTATTTGATTCGCTGGCCCAACAAGAACAACAGCATTTAAATACTGTTAATCAGCTGTTAAGCGGTCAGGTTCCTAATCTACAACAAAATCAACAAAGTCAGAGCCAAAACCAAGGCCAATACACACAAACAACTGCTCAGAGCACGGGCACAGCCAACAAAAATGATATCGGGCTGTGTAACGATATGCTGATTACCGAAAAATATATTTCCAGTACATACGATAATACAATTTTCGAATGTACAAATACCAATGCCCGACAGGTATTAAATCACATTCAAAAAGAAGAACAGCAACATGGCGAGGCTATCTTTAATTATTTACAAAGCCAAGGCATGTATAATGTGCAGTAAACATGCTTAAAAGCAAAGCCCAGGAATTTTCCTGGGCTTTGCTTTTTTTGGGTGATGTTTGCAAATGCAATTTTTTTGGCAACATCATATCGCTAAAACAAGAGAGCCTCTTCGTGCTTTGGCTGTTGCGGTGCCTGATATTAGCCTCGTCTGTAAAGAATCTACAGTAATAAGGGAAAATTAATACGTTTATTACCAGTGGTGTCTAACCCCCCTGCCTTGCCGGTAAGGGGGTTTTATATTTCCATGTTTCTATATAAAATTTCATTTATATGTAAATTGTAATTTAAGCTAGTTGTTTTTCAAATTATTATTGACAATAGTTCATAAAAGTCCTATATTAGTAATGAACATATGAACACAATTAATATAGGAGGAGGCGTCTGAATGAAAATTGCAGTTAGTGCTTCCGGTTCAAGTATAGATTCTGCCGTTGATGAACGATTTGGCCGGTGTGCTTATTTTGTGGTGTTTGACGAGAAAACAGGGGATACTGAAGCTATCCTAAATGATGGAGTAAATGCTGCCGAAGGTGCCGGGATTAAGAGTGCCGGGCTAATGTTGCGTAACAACGTAGATTTAGTTGTAACCGGCCGGGTGGGGCCCAAGGCGATGCATGCATTGTTGGCAGGTCGGGTGGCAGTTTATACCGGAGCTGCGGGTACAGTGACCCAGACAATAGAACAATACCGCAAAGGTTCGCTCAACCCGCTGGGTGTTCCCAACGCCCGGTCCCACAACGGTATATCCAGCATGGAGAAGCCAGTCAAATGATTATCGCGGTGGCTAGCGGCAAAGGCGGAACAGGCAAAACCACCGTTGCCACCGGGCTCATGCTGGCGCTGCGCGACAGCGGGCACCAGGTGGCCTACCTGGATTGCGACGTTGAAGAGCCCAACGGTCATATATTCTTGGAACCACAATGCAATGAAAGCGAAGATATTTATATTGAGGTGCCTGAAATTGAGCGGGATAAGTGCACCCTGTGTGGCAAATGCGCCGAACTGTGCGCTTTTAATGCCCTGCTGGTAACCTCTGCTGATGTAATTATCTTCCATGAACTTTGCCACGGGTGTGGCGGGTGCCGTTACTTTTGTCCGGTACAGGCCGTGCGCCCGGGCCAAAAGAAAATCGGTATTATAGATCGGGGCACTGCTGGCCAAGCTGTTTTTGTGCGCGGCGAATTGGAGGTCGGCACCGTACTAAGTCCGCCTTTGGTTAATGCGGTTAAGAAGAACCAGATCTCCCGGGGCGTTAATGTATTGGATGCGCCCCCTGGTACTTCATGTCCTGCGGTAGCGACGGTACGGGGGGCAGATTTTTGCATCCTGGTTACCGAACCGACGCCTTTTGGTCTGCATGACCTGTCTCTGGCCGCACAAATGGCCAGTAGCCTTGGTGTCCCTTGCGGCGTTGTAGTCAATAAGGCCGGAGATAGCAGGGGATTGATTGAAAACTTTTGCCTGCAAGAGGGCTTGCCTTTGTTAATGAAAATTCCTCTCAGCAGAACCATTGCCGAAGCCGGTTCCCGGGGGGTGCCCTTAAACCGGGCGGAAGCGGGCTGGGATCAGATGCTGCTTAATTTATACAGTGATATTGAGGGGCTGATCATGAGTGAAAGAGCTTACGGTAATCAGCGGTAAAGGCGGAACAGGTAAAACCAGCGTAACCGGCTCTTTTGCCGTGCTGGCGGAAAAACACGTGCTTGTGGACTGTGATGTGGATGCCGCTAATTTACACTTGATTCTTAGCCCGCAGGTGTTGCACAGGGAATCTTTCCCGGGCATGCCCAGGGTTGAAATAGTAACTGAAAAATGCACCGATTGTGGACTGTGTCAGGAGTTATGCCGCTATGATGCTATCGTAGATGGAATAGTGGATGAAATATCCTGTGAAGGATGCCTGGTTTGTTATCACGCCTGTCCGGAAAAGGCGATACGACTGGTGGATAATATAGCTGGTGAATGGTATATATCCAAAACCCAGTATGGCCCCATGGTACACGCTCGCTTGGGTATAGCCCAGGAAAACTCGGGTAAACTGGTGGCCGAAGTGCGGCGCCGGGCTACAGCCCTGGCTCAAGAGCAGGATAAAGACCTTATTATTACCGACGGCCCGCCGGGTATTGGCTGCCCGGTGATTTCCGCGCTGGGTGGTTCTAATTTGGCCCTGGTGGTTGTTGAGCCCACTTTGAGTTCCATACACGACCTGGTTAGAGTGTTGAATCTGACGGAGCATTTCAAAATACAGACCGCTGTTTGTATTAACAAGTGGGATATCAATCCAGAGAACACAATAGAAATTGAGGAAATTTGCCAAAACAGAAAAGTGACTCTGGCCGGCCGGCTGCGTTATGATCCCGCTGTAGTGGTTGCCGCTATGGAAGGCAAGCCTGTCGTCCGATTGCCCAGCACGATAGCAGGCGATATAGAATCCCTATGGGATTGCGTACGGCAGGAATTGGGTGTATAGTTGATATTTGAAAAGGTTGAAAACGATATCAGACGTTGAATTTTAACGTCTGATATCAGATTTGCAACATTTAAAAAGGAGGAAGGGTAACGTGTCAGACGAACAATGCAGCAACTGTAGTGATAAAACAGAAGGGTGTTCACCCGACAGTTGTGGGGTATCGGTATTGCCCCAAAATGATGTAAATGACATTAAACACGTAATAGCCGTTATGAGCGGTAAAGGCGGGGTGGGTAAGTCTGCTGTATCTGCCCTGGTGGCAGTCAACTTGGCCCGTAAAGGTTACCGGGTGGGCGTTCTTGATGCCGACATCACCGGACCCAGTATTCCCAAAATGTTTGGGCTCACTGAGCGCCCGGTAAATAAGGGGCAGTACTTACTACCGGTTAAAACGTCCACCGACATTGCCGTTATGTCACTAAACCTGCTGCTGGAGCGGGAGGATCAGCCAGTACTTTGGCGGGGTCCGATCATCGCCGGTGCCGTCAAACAATTTTGGACCGACGTGGCCTGGGGCCGGTTGGACTACCTAGTGGTGGACATGCCTCCGGGTACCGGTGATGTACCCTTGACAGTGATGCAGTCGCTGCCTTTAGATGGCGTGATTATCGTTACCTCACCGCAGGATTTGGCTAATATGGTAGTGAAAAAGGCTGTCAACATGGTGCAGCAGATGGAAGTATCTCTTATTGGCATGGTGGAAAATATGAGTTATCTGCGCTGCCCGGACTGCGGCCGGGAGATTAAAATATTCGGTGACAGCCATGCCGACCAGTTGACGGCTGCCGGGCTGCCTTTATTAGAAAAGTTACCCCTGGACCCGGAATTGGCCCAACTTTGTGACGCCGGACAAATTGAAAAGTATAAAGCAGAATTGTTTGGCAACCTGGATGAACTGATTGCTAAGCTCCCAGCCCGTAAAGTCGGTTAATCTTAACCGGATGGTCAGTGTAATGCATCAGTTTGCTCTGGGGCTGCCGGAAATAAAAAAAATTATAATGTTGTGGCCTTGCCATAACCTGCTCCGTAAAGGGCGAACCTGGGGTTAAACCCCGGGTTCGCTGTTTTTTATTGTTAAAAAAAGTATACCAGAAAAGGGGAGGCCACTGAAAAAGTAAATTTATATGGCAAATAGCCAAGATTGTCATTCTGAGCGTAGCGAAGAATCTAAGTATTTAAGCGGCTTTAGAGATTCTTCATTTCACTTCGTTTCATTCAGAATGACACGGACCTAGACTTTTTCAGTGCTATCGAAAAGGGGACAGGCTGCTTTTTTCGGTTTTTGAAAAAAGTTACCTGTCCCCTTTTTGGTTTTTACAGCGGGAAAAGTGGCTATCAAGGGAAGGAATTTTAAAAATAGATAAAGAACTAGTTAACTAGTTATTGTAACCTATTTGGTAACGGTTTTGCCAAATAGTTACATTTAAGTGCTCTTGGCAGGTACTACCTGTGGAAACCGGCCGGTTAATTGATTAGAATTAAGACATGCCCCCAATTGAGGCTCACTGTTTTACTCCTAATTCTAAAAAAAAGGTGCCAACGGGAAGGAATATTGCAAAAAATAACGAATAGTTGTTTTAAGGCAAACGGCCAGTAAGGCGTTAATGCCACTCGTTTTAGAAACTGGCCCGCGAAGCGTTTATTTGGGGACGTTGGTTGGGGCTGGGTTTTCGCGTCTTTGTGATGGATTGAACGGACGCGCAAGCGGGTGCAAACAGCCTAACCGGCATTAATTATGACCCGTGTAATTTTTATCACAAAGAAAATTGCACTGCTATTCCAGAAGGGGGGGGAGCCGAGGCTATAGTTTTAGCCGTGATACCGCACCAGGGATAATTTTGTGGTATTAACATTCAGTATTCAGCTGAAGGAGGTATTGAGGTGGCTTTTGAACCTAAAGAACCGCAAAAAGAACTAAAGTACGATGAGACTAGGATTTATAGCGATGCCGAACTGAATAACTATACCGAAGAAGAGCTTAAAAACTTTAAGATTAAACACGAAACTCCAGACCTCGATGAACTGGAAAAGGGCCCGTGGCCTAGTTTCGTGGCCGATGCTAAACAGGGCGCTCTGCATAGAAGAAAACTCGCCGACGACCGGATGCTAATCGAACGGGACGTTATTGAGGACATGCTAGGCCAGCTCCAATTATCATTTGACGAAGGCGAGACCCACTGGAAGCACGGCGGTATTGTGGGCGTGTTCGGTTACGGCGGCGGTGTTATCGGCCGTTATTCCGACTTACCGGAAAAATACCCATCCATCGCCCATTTCCATACTGTCCGGGTGAACCAGCCCGGTAGTAAGTTTTACGATTCACACTTCCTGCGCACTGTGTGCGATATGTGGGAATACCGGGGCAGCGGTTTAATGAACCTGCACGGTTCCACCGGCGACCTGGTACTGCTGGGTACTACCACCGAGCAGCTGGAACCCATTTTCTTTGAATTGACCCATGAAATGCAAGTGGACATCGGCGGTTCCGGTTCCAACTTGCGTACACCATCCTGCTGCATCGGCAAAGCCCGCTGCGAGTGGAGTTGCTTTGACACCCAGGCGCTGTCCTATGAACTGACTCAGTATTATCAGGACGAACTGCACCGCCCGGCGTTCCCCTATAAATTCAAGTTCAAATTTGACGGGTGCCCCAACGGTTGCGTGGCTTCCATCGCCCGTTCCGACATGTCATTTATCGGTACCTGGAGAGACGATATCCGCATCGACCAGGAAGCCGTCAAGGCCTACATTGCGGGAGAAGTCGTCCCCAACGGCGGTGCTCATAAGGGAAGAGATTGGGGTAAATTTGATATCCAGAAAGAAGTTCTCGACCTTTGCCCCACCAAATGTATGTGGATGGAAGACGGCGAGCTGAAGATTGACAACGCCGAATGCACCCGCTGCATGCACTGCATCAACGTTATGCCCAAGGCCCTGCGGCCCGGCACCGACACCGGCGTCACCATCCTCTGCGGAGCCAAGGCTCCGATCCTGGAAGGCGCCCAAATGGCTACCATGATTGTACCTTTCATGAAAGCCGAAGCGCCTTACGATAACATCAAGGAATTTATTGAGAAGGTTTGGGAATGGTGGATGGAAGAAGGCAAGAACCGCGAGCGTTTAGGTGAATTAATCCAGCGGCAAACGTTGCCCAAGTTCCTGGAAGTTATGGAACTGCCGGCTGCACCGCAAATGGTTAAAGAGCCCCGTTCCAACCCGTACATCCTTTGGAAGGAAGAGGATGTGCCCGGCGGCTGGAACAGGGATATCAAAGAATATCGGGCCAGACATAAGAGATAGGGGGTTAGTGTTATGGCGTTATCTATTGAAAGATTAGGCAAATACGATCCTAAGAATCCACAGGAAAACCGGCTCACTGACCTTGGCCCCAGGCATTTTTGGCAGTACTTCCCGCCTGTTGTCCAGGAGAACTATGGTCAGTGGACCCACCATGAGATTCTTGAGCCGGGCATTCTGGTACACTACTCTGAAAAAGGCGGCAAGGTTTTCACCGTCCGCTGCGGCGCTGCCCGCTTTATGACCGTTCAGCACGTGCGGGAAATCTGCGACATCGCCGACAAGTACTGTGATGGCTTTGTACGTTTCACCACCCGGAACAACATTGAGTTTCTGGTAGATACTGCTGAAAAGCTTGAGGCTCTGAAGAAAGATCTCCAAAGCCGTAAGTTTGTCTCCGGCAGCTACAAGTTCCCCATTGGCGGAACCGGCGCCGGCGTTACCAACATCGTGCACACCCAAGGTTACATCCACTGCCACACCCCGGCCACGGATGCTTCATCCATGGTTAAGGCGGTGTCGGATGAGCTGTTTGAAGAGTTCCAGACCATGGCTTTGCCGGCTAAAGTCAGGGTTTCCATGGCCTGCTGCCTGAACATGTGCGGTGCTGTGCACTGCTCTGACATTGCTCTTTTAGGGTACCACCGGAAGCCTCCCATTGTTGACCATGAAGTAATCAGCCAGGTTTGTGAGATTCCTCTGGCCATCACTGCTTGCCCGGTGGGCGCTATTTCGCCCGACAAGACCGCGGACGGCAAAAAGACTGTTAAAATTAAGAACGAGCGCTGCATGTTCTGCGGTAACTGCTACACCATGTGCCAGGCTCTGCCTCTCTCCGATAAAGAGGGTGACGGCGTGACCATCCTGGCCGGCGGCAAAATCTCCAACCGCATCAGCATGCCCAAGTTTTCCAAGGTTGTTGTGCCCTGGCTGCCGAACAACTTCCCGCGGTTCCCTGAAGTGGTCGACGACGTCAAGAAAATCCTCAACGCTTACGCTAACGGCGCTAACAAGTACGAGCGTCTGGGCGACTGGGCCGAGCGGATTGGCTGGGAGAAATTCTTCGAGAAGTGCGACCTGGAATTCTCCGATCACCTAATCGACGACTACCGGTTGGCTTACGACACATGGCGCACCAGCACCCAGTTCAAGTATACCGATGCCGCCTGGGCGGTTTCAAAAGCGGCGGGTGGAATTGACTGATAAGCTTCCCGTAACTTGCCTGGTATAAAGGAGATGTTATCATGGAAGATCTAAGGAAAGCGATCGTTGAGTTTGCCGAGTCCAGCAAGAAAACCAAGTTCTATTTCAAAGATATAGAGAAGGCCGTGCAAAAGGTTATTCCCGATGCCAAAATGAGGGAAATCAAGAAGGCTTGTACTTCTCTGATCAATGATGGAACTATGATCTACTTCTCAACCGGCAGCAGCACCATGTATGGGCTGAAGGGCAGAGGCATGACCGAGGATCCGGAATAGAAACATGCAACACCAGAGGTTGCCGTCCGTGTTGGATGGCAACCTTTCTTTATCCGGGCAAAAAAGGGGACAGGCTACTTTTTTGCTTTTTAAAAAAGTTGCCTGTCCCCTTTTTTGCATTTGCTTTTTAAAAAAGTTGCCTGTCCCCTTTTTTGCAGCACTTAGTTTATTTTTAGAGAGGCGGATTCCATGAAAACACCGCAAGGTTCCACAGAGTTTATTAAAGAACAGGTACAAATGCTGAACGAAAATCCAGAATGCGCCAATGCTCAGTACAACCTGGGTGTCACCGCTATGCAGAGCGGCCAATTTGAAGAAGCCATTCAATTTTTTGAAGAGGCCATCGACAATAGCGGTCGTATGTTCGAGGCCTGCGTCAATTTAGGGTACATTTATTTTAAACTGGGCAACCTGGAACAAGTTGTGGAAGTCAACAAAAAAGCGGTGGCGATTGAACCTCGCTATGCTCGTGGTTACGCTAACCTCGGTTTTGCCTACCTGGAACTGGTGCAAACCGATGAGGCTGTAGATGCTTTAGAGAAAGCAATTGAGTTAAACCCTGGAATTGCCCAGGCTTGGAGCAATTTGATCAATGCTTACATTCAAAATGATGCGCTGGATAAAGCAGTGGAAACCGGTGAAAAGATGCTTAGCGTAGCACCGGATTTTCCCCTGGGTCTCAATAACCTGGCCTATGCGTACTTTTTGCAAGAAGACTTCAATAAGGCGATTCAATTTGTGGACCGGGCAACAGCATTGGGTTTTGCAGTGCACCCTGAATTTATTAAGGAACTGGAGCGATACCGTTAATATGGCCAACTATAAACACCTTTTTGAAGAATACGAAAAACTTGCGGCCAGAGCGGACCGGGCATTTGATGAAGTTCAAAAAGAGCACGAACCCTGTGTCAAATGCGAGGTGGGATGTTCTGATTGCTGTCACGCTGTGTTTGGTCTTTTCCCCATCGAGACGATGTATCTAAATCATCATTTTGGTGCCCTAAATGACGAGTTTAAAAAACAAGCATTAAAACAAGGGGAAACTGCGGATAGTAATCTGCTGGAAATGCAAAAGCATTTGGAGCAGTGCGGGGACGACCAAGCCCAAATGAACCAGGTAATTTCACAAACGCGGGTCCGCTGCCCCCTGCTGACGGATGAACACAAATGCCTTATTTACGACCATAGACCGATCACCTGTCGTGTTTATGGTATCCCCACCCGCATGGGCGGTCAAGCCCGGGCGTGCTGGAAAGCGGGTTTTGAAAGCGGGAAAACCTACCCCGTCTACGACCTGGACGGCGTTTACCGTGAATTACACCGCTTGTCTGGTGAGGCGCTGAAATTGGCCGGAGAAAAAGACCCGGAAAAAGCAGGTTTACTGGTATCAGTCTCCCAGGCCATCAAATAAAAAAATGGTGTCAGACGTTTCTGACACCAAGGTTGTTACAAGGCTTCTGCTGCTATTTCACCCACTGTTTTTCTTACTAATTGCCCGGTCACGTAAATTTGCAGCTCACCCGAGTCTTCCCGTATTTTTTCAAGGTCGCCGCGGGTTTCCCGGGCATTTAGCAACCCTAAAAGCATTGCGGCGTAGCCACGGGTTTCCGGGTTGTTATCCTGTAGAAAGGGTACAAAATAAGTGGGCCTTTTGGGCAGCAGTTCCGGGCGTGTTTCAGCGACTCGGCCGAGGGCGCGCAGTACCCGGGGTTTAAGTGATTCGTCTCCCAGAAACTTGTAGAGTTCTGGAATGTAACCGGAAAAAATACTGGGTACGGCAGCGATAATCTCTCCGGCGGCGTCCACGGCGCCCCAACTGGATGAAGCCGTATCTTCCAAGGCGGTAAAAAGTCGGTGCAGCAGTTTGGCCACTGCACCGGAATCTCGCCTGGATATTACCTCAGCCGCCCGGCCCAGGGTTTCCGCGGCCCTAAGTCGCAGTAATTCATCGCCCGTATAGATCAGCCGCTGCAGGTCCCTAATAATGCGGTTGTCAATGGCCGCAATTTCTAATAACGGTTCAAGCCGATATTCATTTACCAGCTGCGCTACTTCGTGCTTGGTAATGGAACACTTTACCATTTCTCCGACCGGTTTTTCAGCTAGTTGTTTTACCGGTCGCGCCCGTTCCAGTTTTTTGCGCACTCCTTCTTCGGTAGCCTCGCGCATATCATCGTGCAGCCGGATAAAGTACAGCGCACCCGGTATTTTTCGACCATTAAGAAAGCCGTCAGGCACAATGAGGTTGGTTTCGGAGTCATAGTTCTTGACCAGTGATTCCAAATAATCTTCATCCGGCAGTAGGTTCCAAGCCAGGTCCCAGTCCATGTTACAGCTGAACACCAGGGCTTCGGAAAATGCCGAGCCCAGGTTATGACCGCTGACGTCATAAGCGTACACTGAGCCGCAGGAACATGAACCCACCGGCATTTCTCCCAGCCTGTGGGTTTCTAGTTCACTGGGCCGTTCAATGGCCAACCCGCAAAAAGGGCACTTGGCTTTTTCCGTTACATCACGCCCAAACGGTCCCTTTTCAATGCTATACCTGTTATCTTTCATTGATAGCCTCCGGATTAATCGTCCGGCCCCGGCAGTTCAAAGGATGAACAACTGTTGCCCGGGCTGCATGATTTGGTTTCATACTTGGGTTTGGCGGTGCCCCCGCCTGATTTCATGGCATAATTGGTGCTGCTGATGACCCTCTCAAAGGTGTCCGATTTACATTCGGGGCACTGAAGCTCGACTTCGTCGTTGGCTTTAATAAATAGTTTTTCAAAAATATGTCCGCATTTGAGGCATCTAAATTCATATATCGGCATATAGCTCTTCTCCTTTTGCTGATCTAAATCGGGGGTGGTGAGCGGCTATCCACGCCCTTGAACTTAAGTATAACAGCATGGTTAATTTATCGTCAAATACACACATAATAACCTGTTGGGTAAAAGGGCGAGCATCTAATTGTTTAAGCTGCCTAAAAAATTCTTGGCTTCACTTCGTTTAATTTAGAATGACTAAAATTAAGGGAAAACACTGGGATATTGTGCTCGTTGACAGGCTAATCAAAGACATGCTAATCTACAAACGTGTTGTTCTTTATTTATTTTTAGCTTGGTATGCTGTTACAGGTGTAAATATTAAGCTGTAACGGTCGCTGTTATAGCAGGTGCATGCTTGATTCTAATAGCCGTCGTGTTTTGGGATGCATTGAACACAGCGGTCGTTTTAGTGTTGCTCTGTAATGGACAAGACCCGACAGTTTATGACCGGTTTGTTATGGTCATGAAAAAATATGCGGCTTGTGACTTTAGCCGGGAGGAATAATTACGTGGACAACGAATATTTTAAAGGGGATTTATCTGTTTTAAACCCTTTGATATTTTTTAGGATGTTCTGCCCGGGGAGGAGAACCTTAAAATTGGGGCGGACTGTCCACGAAAAGAGAAAAGTTTTTTTAAGGAGGTGAGCCCTATATTTAAGGTTACTATCGATCGTGACAAGTGTGAGGGTTGTGGTGAATGCACTGAATCCTGTCCGGCTGACATTTTGGAAATGGAGGATGGGAAAACTGCGGTAACTAACCCCGAAGAGTGTCTTGGTTGTGAAACATGTGTTTCCGTGTGCCCAACCGGCGCCATTACCGTGGAAGAAAGCTAAAGGAATCGATCTTGCTTAACTGATTAACACACTCTATACACATAATGGTTATGCTCTTAAGGGAGGTGCACTTGTGAAATTATTAATCGGACAAATACTACCGTATATTACGGTAACTCTTTTTACCCTGGGGGTTCTTTACCGCCTGGGACGCTGGGTGGGACCGCGGATTGTTCATAATATTACGTTGTCACCCTGGCCAAAAACAAATACTGAAGTGGCTATCAGGGTAGGTTCGGAGGCATTCCTGTTCCGCAACTTATTCCGGTTTGATAAGGCCCTGTGGTTCGGTGCCATTATGATGCACTTGGCCCTGCTGAACATTATCGGCGGGCACGTGGTGGGCTTCGGATTTTTAGGCGAACAATTTGCTCTAATCCCGGGTCTTGGTATCAGCCCGGAACTAAGTACAGAAATGTCTGACATGCTGGGCACGGTATTCGGGATTCTGCTGTTTGTGGCCCTGCTGTACCTGCTTTTCAGGCGTCTGACCCTGACACCGGTCAAGTTGGTCTCCAAACCAAGTGATAACCTGTGGTTGATTTACCTGATTGTGCTGGTTGGTGTAGGTAACATCATGCGCCTGTTCCATGACTTTGGCGTTGGATACGAACAAGTACGCGATTACATCGTGGCGCTGGCCTTGTTCCAACCTGTCACGCATATGGAACTGTTAAACAACGGTTTTTTCCTTACTCACTACCTGTTGGTGCAAATACTGCTGATTGTTTTCCCTTACAGCAAACTGATGCACCTGTTCGGCATGTTCGCCGAGCGCTGGATCGTCAACCGGGTATACAAGGATCCTGCCCCCGGTATGCCTAACATAGATGTAGCGGCGGCCCGCAGAGCCGGCATCGGTATTCCGTCCGATGACGCTGCAGAAGAGGGGGTATAAATTATGCCAGAATATAAAGGAATGGTACAACCGGTTAGAGCTACACCGGATGAAATGCGCAAAATTTTTGCCGAGCCTGTGCCCGATGAGCAGAAGCCGGAAAAAGCAATAGAATACCTGGATGAAATTCGTAAAAAATTCCGCTCTTTTGTGGTGGCCATGGAGTCTTGCGTTAAGTGCGGTCAGTGTGCGGAAAATTGTCACACTTACCTGGGCACCCGGGACCCCAACAATATCCCAGCCAACCGGGCGGAACTGATTCGCAAAATCTACCGGCGTTATTTTACCCTGGAGGGCCGCTGGTTTGGTAAACTGGTGGGTGCCGAGGATATTAGCCTGGATGTTATTGAACAATGGTATTCTTACTTCTACCAGTGTAGCCAGTGCCGCCGTTGCGCCCATGTGTGTCCCTTCGGTATTGACACTTGCGAAGTAACCTTTATCGGTCGCCAACTCTTGCACTGGCTGGGTATCACGCCCAAGTTGCACGCGGCAGTGGGCGGCGCCATGGAAAAAGTGGGCAATCACACCGGCCTGCCTAAGCCGGGTATCGTTGACACGCTGGAATTCATGTCCGAAGAAATTATGGACGAATTCGGTGTGGAAGTTGAATTTCCAGTCGACAAGCCGGACTCCGATATTATCTATATCCCGTCTTCGGCCGACTTCCTGTTGAATCCGTACACCCTGATGGGCGCAGGCATGTTTTTCACTTACATCGGCGCCAACTGGTGCATTCCCAGCAATGTTACCGAGGCGGGCAACTTTGGCCTCCTATTTGACCAGTATTATACCCAGCGGGGCAACGTCAACCGGTTACTAAACGCGGCCCACGAACTGAACGCCAAGAAAATTGTCTGGGGCGAATGCGGTCACGGCTGGCGGGCAGCCAAGATGTATGTGCCGTCACTGGCGGATCGCCCGGTACGCTGGCCCCTTACCCACGTTCACGACGAGGCGGCGGAATTAATTCGTAGAGGCGAGCTGAAGCTCAACCCTGAGAATAACCCGGAACCCGTCACTCTGCATGACCCGTGCAACTATGTGCGTGCCTGCGGACTGAATGATAACATGCGCACCATTATGAATGCCGTAACCGTTGACTTCAGGGAAATGAACCCGCATGGCGTAGATAACTTCTGCTGCGGCGGCGGTTCGGGTATTCTGTTTGACGACCCGGAAATGTACCAGCGCCGCATTCAACTCAGCCAGAAGAAGGCCGACCAAGTAAGGGCCACTGGTGTAGGCAAAGACGGTAATGGTATCCTATGCGCACCATGTTCCATCTGCAAGGCCCAACTGTACCCGATGGTAGAGGAACACGAACTGGGCGTTCATGTCCATGGTCTTATCGACCTGTTGGCCAAAGCGCTGGTTTGGAAGTAATATCATTCGGTTAACCAGCTAGTGGAGGTGTATATGCATTGCCCTGCTTAACCGTAAACGGCGTGGATATAGAACTGGACGAAGACGGGTTTATGATTGACCCCGATTTGTGGAACGAAGACGTGGCTAGGGCATTTGCTGACTCCGAGGGAATAAGTGAGCTTAACGAAGACCACTGGAAGGTTATTAACTACCTGCGGGATTATTTCAAGCAGTACCATATTGCACCCATGGTCCGGAAGCTGTGCCAGGAAACAAGTTGCAGTTTGAAATATATTTACGACCTGTTCCCTTCAGGACCGGCCAAGGGGGCCTGCAAGCTGGCCGGGTTGCCTAAACCCACCGGCTGTGTGTAGCGGTAGTCAAAAGTTTGTTCCGGCAAGCAGATTTTTATTTTTTGGGGTTTTAAAAATCAGGCACAGGTTGCGTCCGGCGCCCACGCGTCGGTACCGCCGTGCCTGTATTTTTTGAAACCGCCAGAGGCACTAACTTTACCGAGGTAGACGCCCATGCCGCTATCGCGGACCATCAGTGTGTAAAAAAAACAAACGTATGAAGGCGGTCCGGTGGTATCCGGAGAGAGCGGTGCACCTGACTGCGTTGTCTAGCCCGTCATAGCCCCGAATTCTTGGCTGCTTAGGGCGTAAGTAATGGTTAAGTAGTTTGGTGTGCGCGTTCACCAACAGTTTTGCCAAGCACAACAAGTAGAATTGCAAGAGCGACCGGAGCGATACCACCGGATCGCCAGATACCAGTAACGCTCAAAAGTATTTTTAGGAAAAAACGTTATAACGCATCGAAAGGCGGTGAAACCATGAGGCAATGCGGAGTACCCCGGTTGGTGATTGCCGCACCCCACGGACGTTCGGGTAAAACCATCACCACCATTGGGTTGCTGGCAGCACTCAAAAAAGCCGACTATAATGTACAACCATTTAAGAAGGGACCAGACTTTATCGACCCCAGTTGGATGACCAGGATTACTGGGCGTCCCTGCCGGAACCTGGACAGCTTCCTGATGACCCGGGAAACCATCCGCGCCTCTTTCGCGCGTAGCGCCGGGGACGCCGATATAGCCGTGGTGGAAGGGGCTATGGGTCTCTTCGACGGTGTGGACCTGGATGGCAGCGGCAGCACCGCTGAAATAGCCAAGGCCATTGAGGCGCCGGTGATATTGGTAGTGGATACTACCAGGATGACCCGCAGCGTGGCGGCCATGGTTTCCGGCTACCAGCACTTCGACCCTGAGGTGCGTGTGGCCGGAGTAATCCTGAATAAGGTGGCCAGGCCACGCCATGAGCAGATCCTCAGGGCGGCCATTGAACGTTACTGCGGTATACCGGTATTGGGGGTCATCCCCAAGGGTCACAAAATGGATATTCCCGACCGGCACCTGGGCTTGGTGCCGGCTGAAGAAAGTGACGAACTAGCGTTAGCTATTGACGAGGCCGGCAATTCAGTTGGAGACTGCCTGGATCTTCCCGCTATCATCGAAGTGGCCCGCAGCGCGGCACTAATGGCCGTTGAACCACCCGGCCCGGCGGGCCTGGTACCGGCCGAGCCCCGGGTCAGGGTGGCAGTGTTTATGGACCGGGCGTTTACCTTTTACTACCCGGAAAACCTGGAAGCCCTGGTATCTGCCGGTGCAGAAATAGTCCGGGTGAATGCCCTGGCCGACTCTTGCCTGCCGGATGTGGATGCCGCCTATATCGGGGGTGGTTTTCCCGAGGTTCTGGCTGCCGAGTTGGCGGCTAACCAGACGCTGCGCCGCGATCTGCGCGGTCGCATTGAAGATGGCCTGCCGGTATACGCCGAGTGTGGCGGTTTGATGTACCTGGGACGCCAAATTTCCTGGCGCGATCGGAAATACCCCATGGTTGGTGCGCTGCCGTTCGACGTGGTGATGCTGGACAGGCCTCAGGGCCACGGCTATATTACACTGCAAGTGGAAAACGAAAGCCCCTACTTCGACATTGGGGAAGAAGTAAAGGGGCATGAATTTCATCACTCCCGGGTGGAAAACCTGGACCGGGAGCAAGTTCACTATGCTTTTCGGGTCACCCGGGGTAACGGCCTGGACGGCCGGCATGACGGGATAATTTATAAAAACGTGCTGGCCTGTTACACCCACCTGCACGCCCTGGCCACACCCCACTGGGCGCAGCGCTTGGTGGCAGCGGGAATGAAATATAAACTAAACCACCAGGGATAATCAAACAGAGGGGTTTGGTATGGAATAACACCAAACCCCTCCGCAAAAGTGGAAAAAAGAACGCCGGTATATCCAGCTACTGGCGTTCTTTTTTGCGCTTTTCGGCATAAACGCCGTACAAAAAAGACGCTGTTCCGGCTACAGCCAAAAAAATTAAGAAAGCAATTGTACTGGTATTCAAATTAAAAACCCCCACCGGTTAATGATCCATACTGTGATGGTTTGTCCTTTCCTCTTCCAGCATTTCCGCCACCAGGCGCAGCACGGCCACGGTGTTGGTAATCAATACTTCGTAAAGTAACAGGGGAAGTACATCCTGCATAGTAGCTTTTACCTCTCCGCCGGCCACTTTTTGATTGACAATGTCCCCCGCCCGGTTAAGAGCAGTGTTTACCAGATATTCAATTTCACCCTGCCTGTTTTGTACAAACTTATCCACATCTATCCGCTGGCCCAGGGTTTTCACCCCCTTTGTAAAATCAGACATTAAACCATGCTGTTAAATATTCTCGTTTTAGTTTATTAAATCCTTGCTTTAAAAACGTAAAATATCACACATTAACACATAGTTTTTTCTTTTCTTCAAAAACTATGAAAAATAGTCAGGAGGTGCATTTTTTGGCCGGCCGGGTAAAACAAAAGAAAAGCCTAATTTTAATCCTTGGCGCACTGTTTATTATATCCATTGCCACATTTGCTTTTCACGATTACGTGGCCAGTGCCCAGAACAAGACGTTATACTGGGGCAGCCGGGGCAGCGAAGTGTCAACTGTACAGCAAAAGTTAAGGCAGTGGGGATATTACCACGGTTTTAATGACGGGGTATATGGCTCAGCCACTTACAATGCGGTGCGTGAATTTCAGCGTAAGAACGGATTGCGGGCGGACGGAGTAGTTGGCCAGTCCACCTGGGCCGCTCTTGGCTACAGTGGTGCAGCGGCACAAAAACCCAGTGCACCGGCAGCTGGTAATACCGGTGTTTCCCGGGGCGTGGTCAGGACTTCGCAGGATGTTATGCTGCTGGCCCGGGTTATCGAGGGCGAAGCCGCAGATGAGCCAACGTCGGGAAAGGTAGCTGTGGGGGCGGTAATTCTGAACAGGATCAGGAGTTCAGCATTTCCCAACACCTTGGCGGGAGTAGTCTACCAGCCCCTGGCCTTTGAATCGGTAGCCAACGGTCAGGTAAACCGGCCTCTCACCAATGATGCCATTAGTGCGGCCAGGCAGGCCATGGCAGGTTGGGACCCCACCGGGGGCGCCACCTTCTTCTGGAACCCTTCCAAACGGGTTAGTGCCTGGATTTGGAGCAGGCAGATCATAGCCCGAATTGGCGATCACGTCTTTGCCCGCTAACACTTGGTGTCAGACGTTGAAAAAGTAGTTTGTTAAAATTATTGCAGCATTGCGGGTATGGTCTGTTCAAAGCTGCAGCCGGACAATATGGAATCAAGGAGTGGATTCTACTTGTACAGGAGATGGATACTACCTGTTGGCCTGTTGGTACTGGCTTTAGTGGCAGGTTACTGGGGTTACTGGCAACATACCGAGAACCGCCAGCTCAGAGTTGCCATTGGCAATAACTACCAGCGCGCATTCTATAATTTATCTGACCATGTGCAAAATGCCGAAGTTATGCTTGGCAAATCCCTAGTCTCTGCAGATCCCATGCAAAGCCAGAAGCTTTATGAGCAAATTTGGGAACAGTCTAACCAGGCACTGGACAGCCTGGGTCAACTACCGGTTGGGGACGCACTTTTGGGCCGGACGGCCAAGTTTATCACCCAGCTTGGGGATTACACCCGAACGCTGTCCGAACAGGTTGCTATGGGCAAAACGACATCCCCGGAACAGTGGGAGACATTAAACCAGCTTTATAACCAAGCTTCCAGCCTGAACAGCGAGTTGGGCAAAATCCATTCAGCCACCATCGACGGCAGCTTCAGTTTTAGTGAACTTGCTGCCAATAGCTCCTATCGACTGGCCCGTGAAGGCAGGATGCTGGCCAGCGGAAATTTTCAAACTATTGACCGGCAGATGCAAAAATACCCCACCCTGATTTATGACGGACCGTTTTCCGACCACATGGAACAGGGTAAGGCTCGGGGTGTCACCGGCGCCGACATATCCCAGGCCCGGGCCAAGGCGGTGGCGATGAAGTATATTGTTCCCGAGGAAAACGAGGATATCATAGCTCGGGTAACCGGTTCTGTGGATGGCAGCATACCTGCATACCGGGTGGAGATGACCCGGCGAAACGGTGGCAAGGTTATTGGAGAAGCCGCTGTGGCCGATGTTTCCAAAAAGGGGGGGCATCTAATCTGGATGCTCAATCCGCGCAATATAGCTAGTTCCGAATTAAACCTGGATGAGGCTCGCCAGCAGGCTGCCGCCTACCTAAAAAAACAGGGTTACAGCCCGATGAAAGAAAGTTACTACCAGCGTAATGACAATACCATCACCTTTAATTTTGCCCATCTGCAGGATGAGGTAATTATTTACCCCGACCTGGTGAAGGTTATAGTAGCGCTGGATAACGGGAACGTTGTGGGAATTGATGCCCGCTCTTACCTGATGTCTCACCAAAATCGAAACCTGCCGCAACCCAAGTTGACAGAGACGCAGGCCCGGGAAATGGTGGGCGACAGACTGCATATAGAGGAACGAGGCAGGCTGGCCCTGATACCTATCGGCCCCGATAAAGAGCAGCTTACCTGGGAATTCAAGGGTACCCTGGATCAGGACACCTACTTAGTCTACATCAACGCCATGACCGGAAGCGAGGTAAACCTGCTCCGCTTAATCCAAAACCAAGACGGTGCTCTAACCTTGTAAAGAAAAACCCTGGTGCCAGGTGTTGCAAGTTGAAAGATGCGTTATTTGCATCTTTCAACTTGCAACACCTGGCACCACCAACATCTACCACAACTAATTAACTACATATTATTGACACCTGCCCTAAAACCGTGCTAATATTGTTTTGATTTTTTAAATTAAACAGTAATGATGGGGAATAAGAGTCATTTAGTTCAGCAGCGAGCCGGGGATGGTGCAAGCCTGGCGGATGACAATGCCTCGTGCCGCCCTGGAACTGCGGGCCCAAAAGCGCTATAGCGCCCAGTAAGCTATGCCGATTTGCCTCCGTTAAAGGCTCTGAGAGAACCGTTTTATTCCCGGTATGCCATATTGATGGTTAAAGGGAGCGGTTAATTAGGGTGGTACCACGAGCAAATACCTCGTCCCTTCGCAGGGGCGGGGTTTTTATTATTCCTTGGAAAGGGGTGAAACAATGGACGATTTAACCAGGCAGATACTGGAGCTTCTAGAGGATAACGCCAGGCTTACCGCCAAAGAAATTTCGGTTATGTTGAATGTTGACGCGGCCGAAGTGCAATCTGTAATCAAAAGCCTGGAAGACAAAAAAGTTATTTTAAAATACCTGACCCTGGTCAATTATGAAAAGCTGGGAGAGGAGAAAGTCAGTGCGCTAATTGAAGTGCGCATTACCCCCCAGCGTGATGTTGGTTTCGACGGTGTGGCCGAACGGATTTACCGGTTTCCGGAAGTACGCAGCATGCGCCTGATGAGCGGAACATACGACCTGGCGGTTTTTGTTGAAGGCCGCAGTATGAAGGAGATTTCTCACTTTGTATCCACCAGGCTGTCTACCATTGAAGGTGTAATCAGCACCACTACCCATTTCGTCCTTAAAGCATATAAACAGGACGGTGTAATTATGGAAGATGGCGAGGAAGACAGGAGGCTGATGATTTCACCATGACTACCATGATCCGTACAGACTGGTCGGAAAAAATTAACCCCACAGTGCGAGACATTCCGCCTTCGGGAATAAGAAGGTTTTTTGACCTGGTTACTGAAACCAAGGGGGTTATCTCCCTGGGTGTTGGTGAACCCGATTTTGTAACCCCTTGGCACGTTCGGGAAGCCTGTATTTATTCTCTGGAGAAGGGCTACACCATGTATACATCTAATTCCGGTCTCCTTGAACTGCGTGAGGCGGTGGCAGCTGACCTGGAAAAGACCTACCGTGTCAAGTACAACCCCCGTACCCAGCTGCTAATTACCGTGGGAGTAAGCGAAGGGCTGGATCTTTGCATGCGGACATTACTGCAGCCCGGTGATGAGGTACTAATCCCGGAGCCTTCTTATGTATCCTACGCCCCATGCGCCGTCCTTGCCGGTGGGGTGCCGGTGTTTATGTCTACCGGCATGGAAGAAAGCTTTCGCATCACCGCAGACCTGGTGCAACGTTCCATTACCCCCAGGACTAAGGTGCTACTGATGTGCTACCCTAATAACCCCACCGGTGCGGTGATGGACCGGGATGAACTGGAGAAAATCGCCGAAGTGGCGGTGGCACATGATTTAATTGTTATTTCCGATGAAATCTACGATCGGCTTACTTATATTGGTCAGCATACTTGCATGGCCGCGTTGCCTGGCATGAAGGAACGGACCCTCTTGTTGAACGGATTTAGTAAGGCCTACGCCATGACCGGTTGGCGGGTGGGCTATGTTGCCGGCAATGCGGACTTCATTGCCGCCATGACCAAGATTCACCAATATTCCATGCTTTGTGCCCCCATCACGGGGCAAATGGCAGCTTTGGAAGCACTTAAAAACGGTCAACCCGGCATGCGCCGCATGGTCGAGCACTATAACCGGCGTCGCAACGTGGTGGTGCAGGCTTTCCGCGACATGGGCCTGCCCTGCTTTGAGCCGGGCGGAGCTTTTTACGCTTTTCCGCAGATTTCGGTCACCGGTCTAAGTTGCGAAAATTTTGCCGAGGAGTTGTTAAAGGAAGAACAAGTGGCAGTTGTTCCCGGTAATGCCTTCGGACAGTCCGGTGAGGGTTTTGTACGGGTATCCTATGCCGCGTCACTGGATGACCTCAGCGAAGCCTTTCGCCGCATGGGACGGTTCGTGCGAAGACGCGGTGTTCGTTCCCGGGTAATCTCCGCTCCGATTAAGATTCAACGTCCTGAACGAGAAGGAATAAGTCAAAGTTTGTAGAATAAAATCAAAGCCCAGCACCAATGTCTGCAGCAGATAAAAAGGAGTGTAGGTTAGCATGATCTGGGACACGAAGCATGAGAGCATGGACAGGGATGAACTACTCGCCCTGCAGTTGGAGAGGTTAAAGGAAACGGTGACCCGGGTATATCAGCGGGTGCCCTATTATCAAAAGATCATGGACGAGGCTGGAGTACGACCGGAGGACATCTGTTCTCTGGACGACGTAACCAAGCTTCCTTTTACAGATAAAACCGCCCTGCGGGATAATTATCCCTACGGGCTATTTGCTGTACCCAAAAAAAATATAAATCGGCTGCATGCCTCCTCCGGTACCACCGGTAAGCCTATTGTGGTGGGCTATACCAAACGGGACCTGGAAACATGGTCCGAACTGGTAGCCCGTATAGCCACCATGGCCGGGATAACCGATGAGGATGTCGTACAGATTACCTTCGGTTACGGTTTGTTTACTGGCGCCTTCGGATTGCATTACGGTCTGGAGAAGGTGGGCGCCACCATCGTACCCGCTTCGGTGGGCAATACCAGTCGCCAGATTATGCTGATGCAGGATTTCGGTGCCACCGCTCTGGTGGGCACCCCATCGTACGCCTTGCACTTGGCTGACGCAGCCCGGGCCATAGATATAAATCCGGCAGACTTGGGAATTCGCAGGGGACTTTTTGGGGCTGAAGCCTGGACCGAGAGCATGCGCGCCGAGATGGAGCGTACCTGGAACATGAAGGCCACCGACAATTACGGTCTTAGCGAGGTGATGGGCCCCGGCGTTTCCGGCGAATGCGAGCATGCCGCGGGTATGCATATCAGCGAAGACCACTTCCTGGTGGAGATTATCAACCCGGCAACGGGCGAACCGCTGGGACCGGGTCAGGAAGGGGAACTGGTCATCACTACTCTGACCAAGGAAGCGATGCCCATACTGCGTTACCGGACCAGGGATATAACCGTCATTAACGAGGACAAGTGTGCCTGTGGGCGCACCACCGCTCGAATGCGCAAAGTGCGCGGGCGCACGGATGATATGCTGATCATATCCGGGGTCAACGTATTCCCGTCCCAGATTGAAACTGTACTGATGAATATAGCTGGACTGTCACCCCACTACCAAATCCTAGTCAGTAAAAAGGGTTATCTTGATGTCTTGGAGGTACAGGTGGAACTGATCGACGAAATGTTCACCGGTTCGTTTAGGGACCTGGAAGCTCTGGAAGGCATGCTGCGGCAGAAAATATTCAACGTGCTCTCGCTTAATTGCCGGGTGCGCCTGCTGGAACCCCGCTCGCTGGCCCGCAGTGAGGGCAAAATCAAGCGTGTTATTGACTCCCGCTAGCCTTTGGTGCCAGGTGTTGCAAGTTAGTTTTGTTGCAAGTTGCTGACAAAATTTAGCAATAATTGTTTAGTCTGGGGAGGCACATCTTTACTTGCCCATTTTTCCATCACCCTGGTTACCAGGGAACGGTTTTTATCCAAAAACACGGCTACATCACTGCGCTTGATGCCCGCCTCCCCAACGGCTATTCTAATAAACAGGCTTCTTGCCTGAGTTATGTGGCGCTGCTGCATATTACTAATTAATTCAATTAATGTAACTCCGGTTTCTTTCGTTACCCATTCAGCAATTTGATTAATTGTAAGTTGCGGAGTTTTGTTTTTATCTGGTTCAATCTTGGGTTGCACAATATTACTGTTAAATGGCATGATGTGCCATTTTTCTTTTTGCGGCTTTCTATATAGATCCTGTTTTTCTATAGATTCTGTTTGTTGATCAATGCCTTCCCGGGTAAAGGTGGTAAATTTTTGTCTGGCCTTTCTAACTTCGGGGCTAAAATAACTCAGTAAAAAAGAAGTGTTCAGAATAGTGTTTTCGTTACCGCAGTATCCGGGAAAACTGCTCCAGGGATAGTGGTTTACTTCACGAACCAGTCCCGCTCGAATCGGGTTTAAATGAATATACCTCGCCAACACCAGTAAGTAACTGTCTGTGTCACAGATTATAGATTTATATCGGTCTTGAAACAAATGTCCTACCCGTTCGTGCCGGTGATTAAACCATTTCGCATAAGTACTGTGCATGCGGTGCATTATTTCCCACAGGGGGGTCAGTCCGGTTTTAAGCAACCAGTGCACGTGGTTGGGCATCAATACATAGGCGAAAATCTCAAAATCCATTTCAGCCTTATACCGATGCCATAACTCAAGGTATCGAAAGTAATCACGGTTGTCCAAAAAAATCTCCTGTCGATTATTACCGCGACAAATTACATGGTATACTGTATCTGGTGTTGGGTAATTACGGGAAGGACGACCCATAATGAGCACCCCCAAATTAGATTTTATAACCTAATTTAACATAATTATCCCTCAACTTGCAACAAGATGAACTTGCAACACCTGGCACTAGAGGAGGTTGGATACAATTAACATTGTTGATAAGATGCGCGCCGGGTTAAGGCGGGCGATGATGGACTCGGTGGCCGGGGCGGTGGCGGCGGGACAACTGCCGCCGGTAAAACTGCCCGAGTTTTTGGTAGAGGTGCCCCGGGAGCGGGACCACGGGGATTTTGCCGCCAACCTGGCCATGCTGTTGCCCAAACAGGCTCGCATGGCGCCAAGAAAAATTGCCGAGCTGCTGGTCGAGAACTTACCACGGCAGATGCAGTGGCTGGAACGGGTTGAGGTGGCCGGGCCGGGATTTATTAATTTTTACCTGGACCCCCGCTGGGTGCTGGAAGCTGTTCCCCTGGCGGTGGAGCAGCAGGCAGATTACGGCAGGTTAACGCTGGGGGAAGGCCAGAAGGTACAGGTGGAATTTGTCAGCGCCAATCCCACGGGACTTTTACATATGGGTAATGCCCGGGGGGCGGCACTGGGTGACAGCATCGCGGCTATTCTGGATTTTGCCGGTTGGCAGGTTACCAGGGAGTACTATATAAATGACGCCGGCAACCAGATTGAGAACTTTGCCTTATCCTTGGAGGCACGGTTTTTTCAGTTACTGGGCCGGGATGGCGAGATACCCGAAGGCGGTTATCACGGTCAGGATGTTACCGATACGGTGCGTTGTTTTATTGACCAGCACGGTGATAGCCTGCTCCAGGCCCCGCAGCGCACCAGGTTGGATACTCTGGCCCGTTACGCCCTGGCGGAGAAAATCGGCAATATCAAAGCAGCTCTGGCCGAATTTGGCGTTAAATATGATGTATGGTTCTCCGAGCAGTCACTGCACGACAGCGGCCAGGTGGATGAGGCCATCAACCGGCTTAGGGAACGGGGCCATATTTATGAACATGAGGGGGCCTTGTGGTTTAAAGCCAGTGCATTTGGTATGGAAAAGGACGAGGTGGTCGTGCGTAAAAATGGCATTCCCACTTACTTCGCCGCCGACATTGCTTACCACATGGACAAGTTTCAGCGAGGATTTAATTGGGTGATTAACATTTGGGGGGCCGATCACCATGGACACGTACCCCGGATGAAGGGGGTCATGGATGCCCTGGGTTACAAACCAGATGCCTTGCATGTGATTCTAATGCAGTTGGTGCGGCTGTTCCGCGGCGGGGAAATTGTGCGCATGTCCAAGCGTACCGGCCAGTTTGTTACTTTGCAGGAATTGATGGATGAAGTTGGGCTGGACGCGGCCCGCTATTTCTTTATTATGCGTAGTGCCGACAGCCATCTGGACTTCGACCTGGACCTGGCCCGTACCCAGACCAACGACAACCCGGTATACTATGTCCAGTATGCCCACGCTCGCATATGCAGTATCTTCCGGCAGTTGGCAGAGCAGGGGCGGGAAAAACCGGATTACGCAGCGGTAAACTTGGACCTGCTTAAAGAAGAGACGGAATTGGTCCTAGCCCGCCGCCTGGCCGATTTCCCTGAGGAAGTAGCCATGGCGGCCAACCAACTGGCCCCGCACCGCATTGCCCGGTATGTGCACGAAATGGCCGGGTTGCTGCATAGTTTTTATAATGGGTCTCGGGTAATTACCGATGATATCGGGTTGAGTAATGCCCGGCTTCTGCTTGTGGAGGCCACCCGGGTGGTACTGAAAAACGCCCTTGACTTACTTGGAGTTCGGGCACCGGAAAAAATGTAAAGCGGAATAGGGGATGGAATTTCAACCAACTTAGGGGGGATTGCTTTTGCGCGAAGTGTTACTGGCTACCCTGGCAGGAATCATTGTCGGGTTGCTGTTTGCTCGTTTAAAGCTACCTATTCCGGCGCCGCCCACACTGGCGGGGGTGATGGGCATAGTGGGCCTCTTCCTGGGCTATGTTATAGCCACACGTTGGTTCGGCTGGGATTAATGGAAGCATATTCTCGGGATTTCTTAATTCTGACTACTAAGATTCTGACTACTCAATAGACGTTTTATTGTGTTGACATGCAGTTCTAACATGATAGAATGAAAAAGGATTTTTTAAGGAAATTTTGTCAACAGGAGGCACTTCATGGCCAAGTTCATCTTTGTTACCGGCGGCGTGGTATCGTCCCTGGGAAAGGGGATTACCGCTGCGTCCCTGGGGCGACTGCTTAAGAGCCGGGGTTTAAAAGTAGCCATCCAGAAACTGGATCCTTATATTAACATAGATCCCGGTACCATGAGTCCATACCAACATGGTGAAGTTTTCGTCACTGATGATGGTGCGGAAACTGACTTGGACCTGGGGCATTATGAAAGGTTCATTGATGCCAGTCTCGGCAAAAGCAGTAATGTTACCACCGGTGGTATCTACTGGTCGGTAATCACCAAGGAGCGACGGGGTGATTACCTGGGGGCAACAGTACAAGTTATTCCCCATATCACTAATGAGATTAAAGAACGGGTGCACCGCATCGCCCGGGAACTTAATCCCGACGTGGTCATTGCTGAGATCGGCGGCACCGTTGGTGATATCGAATCGCTACCGTTTCTGGAAGCTATCCGCCAGCTAAAAAGCGACCTGGGCAGGGACAATGTGATGTACATTCACGTTACTCTGGTGCCCTACTTAAGGGTGGCCAACGAATTAAAAACCAAGCCCACCCAGCATAGTGTCAAAGAGCTGCGCAGCATTGGCATTCAGCCCGACGTGATAGTATGCCGCACCGAGAAACCCCTTTCCAAGGAAATGGTGGACAAGCTGGCGCTGTTTTGTGATACCGACCGGGAGGCTGTGGTGCAGGCGGTGGATGCCTCGCATATTTACGAGGTGCCGCTAATGCTGGAGGAAGAAGGCCTGGCCGATTTTACCGTCAGGCGGTTGGGACTCCAGTGCACATCCCAACCCGATCTCACCCAGTGGCGGGCGATGGTGGAAAACATGAAAAACCTGCACCGGAGCATCACCATCGGGCTGGTGGGCAAGTATGTGGCCCTGCCGGACGCATACATCAGCGTAGTTGAGTCCCTGCGCCACGCTGGGTTACACCATGGTGTTGCGGTGGATATTCGCTGGATCAACTCCGAGGAATTGGAAGAACAGCCTGCAGAAAAGCTGCTATCGGATGTTGACGGGGTGGTGGTACCCGGCGGTTTTGGTGACCGGGGCATTGAGGGCAAGATAAATGCCATCAATTATGCCAGGATAAACAAAATACCCTTCCTGGGCCTGTGCCTGGGCATGCAGCTGGCGGTGGTTGAATACGCCAGGAACGTGTTGAATTGGCCGGGGGCCAACAGTACCGAATTTAACCCTGATACACCGTATCCGGTAATTGACCTTTTGCCCGAGCAAAAAGAACTGGACAAGATGGGCGGCACTATGCGTTTGGGTAAATACCCTTGTCACCTGCTGGATGGCACCTTGGCCAGCCAGTCTTACGGCGAGGAAGTCATTTACGAAAGACATCGTCACCGGTACGAATTAAACAACAAGTTTCGGGAAGAACTAACCGGGGCAGGGATCGTTTTCAGCGGCACCTTGCCGGATCGCTACTTGGTGGAGATTATTGAGTTAACCGATCACCCCTGGTTTTTAGCTACTCAATTTCACCCGGAGTTTAAATCTCGGCCTTACAGACCACACCCGCTGTTCAGGGAATTTATCGGAGCGGCCCTAAATAAAAACCAATCATAACAGGATATAAATTTAAAAAGTCAGCGTAAACACTCAGCTTTGGAAATTCCAAAGCTTTTTGTTTAGTAATTATTGCTAAAAAGGTTACAACAGTATGACGTTAAAGCATTAATAATCGCTGAAAGGCAGTGAGAGGCATTTGAAACGCAAACTAATAGCCGGTATCATCATCGGGGTGGCGGTGCTATCCCTTGTGGCTGCCGCGCTATACCAACCGCGCGGCGGCGCTATGGCCGCCCGGGGAGACGGCGGTGACACAGTAGGTGTGATTAATATTTCCGGCATGATTGTGACCGGTTCAAGTTCCGGCGGGTTATTAAACACAGTGGCCGGTTCGGATACCATCATGACCCAGCTGCGCCAAGCAGCCGAAGACCCATCTATTAAGGCGGTGGTGTTACGCCTGAACACCCCTGGCGGCACTTCGGCTGCTTCCCAGGAAATTGCCCTGGAAGTGGATCGTCTGAGGGGTTCCGGTAAAAAGGTAGTGGCTTCTATGGGTGATGTGGCTGCCTCGGGCGGCTACTGGATCGCTTCCCGGTGCGATCGGATTGTGGCCAATCCCGGCAGTATCACCGGTAGCATCGGGGTAATTATGGAAACCACGGATATGCAGGGGTTATATGAAAAAGTAGGACTGGATCCCACAGTGTTTAAAAGTGGACCGCATAAGGATATGGGTTCTACCACCCGTGACATTACTCCCAATGAACAGGTAATTTTCCAGAGCATGGTGGATGACATCTACCAGCAATTCGTGAACACAGTTTCCCAGGGACGGGGGATGGACCAGGAACAGGTCAGTAAACTGGCGGACGGACGAGTTTTTACAGGCAGCCAGGCATTGGAAAACGGTCTGGTGGACGAAATGGGTAATTACTACGATGCGCTGCGAGTGGCGTCCCGGATGGCTGGACTTGGTGACGAGGCCAATGTTGTTGAATTGACGCCCAGACGCCCTTTTTGGGAGACATTTAGCGGGGTCAACCTGGGGATTAGCGGGCCGGCATTATATCCCGCCGCCTGGTTGCTGTATGCACCGGTCACCGAATAACTTGCGGGGAGGGCTGTGTTTTGGAACGCCAGGATAAAGATGATAGGGGACACACCTCGTTCCCCAACGATAATGTCCAGAGTGATAATGTTCCCAATGATAATGTAGATGTACCAAATGATGTATATACCGGGGCTTTAGGGGATAGTATCTGTAATGCGGCAAGGGAAGACGGAGACCGGGAAAACCAAAGTGAAACTGGGAAAAAAGAAGGTATCCTGGAACTGGTTTATGGAGTTCTGTTTGAGCCGGTGCGCACCTTTGCCGGGCTAACCAGGCAGCCGCCTGTATTGACTGCAGTGGTTATCGTTGTGCTTCTCAATTTGGCGGAAGCCCTGATGGGACTTTTTACCACGCCGCAATACATGCGGGGACTGCAATTGCCCAACCTGCCGGAATTGGATATACTGCGTTCAATAATACCGTTGGCAGCAGTAGGGGGATTTTTCTTCGGTTTTGTCAAGTGGTTTTTCATGGCTGGTCTATTACATCTGCTGGCAGTATTTTATGGTGGCAGGGGCGATGCCCGGAGCGTTTTTACCGTTTACGGGCTGGCCGGCCTTCCAGCGGCATTAATGATCCCGGTGCAGCTTTTGGCGGTTTACTTTGAATCTAGCGCGGCGTTTAACATTATAACCGGAATTTTGAGCCTAGCTGTATTTATTTGGTCCGTGGTGCTTCTGATAATCGGTATTCGCGAGGTGCATTGGATTAGTAGCGGTAAAGCGGCCCTGACCGTTTTCACCCCCATCCTGACATTTATAATATTGTTTATTATCGGGTTAATCATGCTTGGATCAGTTATGTCTACCATCCCAGAGCTACAGTTTTAAATTTTTTATACGAACGGGCGTATAAGAATACAAGGGTAGAAGGGAATTTAACCCCATTGGCGAAGTATGTCCTGGAGGTCCTGCACTCTTGACTGCAAGGGGGAAGGGATATGACGGTTAACTCGGGAGATTTACTTATTGTAGACGACCAGATAGGCGTACGCAGATTAATCAGCGAGGCGTTACTCGAAAATGGATACGTTGTGGATCAGGCCTCCAACGGTAGTGAAGCCTTAGATATGCTTATAGAAAAACAATACCATTTAATAATACTAGATGTAAAAATGCCCGGTATGAGCGGTATAGAAACACTACATGAAATAAGGAAGCTAAACCCGAGTGTGTCGGTGGTGTTAATGACAGCCTACGAGGAGCTGGATATCGTGGAAGAGGCCAGAAAACTGGGGGTAGAACACTACCTGTGCAAACCCTTTGACCTCAACGAATTACGTGCACTGGCCCGGAAGTTGATTCCATCCCGAGGTAATTCCAGTGACAGTACAATAAGTGGGACCGGCTAACCACCCGGCAGTATTAAAAAAGGATTTGTCAAACGGGTGTCGAATTGCGATAAGAGGAAGTGGGCTTAGTTTGACGGACAGCAACTAGTGCATTTAACTGATAGATCCCTGCATGCTTTTGGGCTAAACATTTAGTTTATAACTTTTCGGTAAAACAATCGTTAATAAGGAAAGGGGACACACCTCCGTCAAAGGAATGGGGACACACCTCCTGCGGATGAATGTCCCCGATGGAATGTCCCCGATGGAATGTCCCCAACTGGTGGCATTAGTATGATTGAAAGTGTGCAGCTATGGCACGAAAGCACTGGCAAGGATTTAGAAGCTAGCCATACTATTACTTTAAAAATTGCTTTTATTGTTATCAGTTTTTGTACAAGGACTTTTGTGTCGCTGCACTAAAATGGCAGGAGGTAAGCCATGATCATTGAAACCGGTGCGCTTCTGGCCATGCGTTGTCCAGAATGCGGCAAACTAGATTATCATCAACTTTCAAGATTTGAATTTGGAATGCGTAAAAAGGTGGAAATAGCCTGCAAATGCGGGTTTATTAAACTTGTCATAAATACCAAGGACCGCAAAGACTACATGCTACAAGTGCCGTGTGTGGTTTGTGAGTCCAAACATATGCGTTCCATTAGCAGCAGAAGGTTCTGGTCGGATGATGTTAACTACCTATTTTGTCAGGAAACCGGCCTGGAACTAGGTTACCTGGGTCCAGAGGAAGAGGTCAGGGAGTTGGCCGAAGCCCAGGAGGAGAGTATCGAGTCCCTGGCAAACGAATTCGAAGGCGAGGACAAGTATTTCAATAACTCCGAAATCATGTATGAGGTGTTGAACTGTCTGCATGACATTGCCGAGCAGGGGTCCCTTTACTGCCAGTGCGGTAACCTGGATGTTGAAGTAGACATATTCCCCGACCGTTTGGAACTGCACTGCAAGGAATGCGACAGCATAAATATTATTTATGCCGAGACTGAAGATGACCTTAGGGTGATTAAAGACGTAGATACCATTGAACTTACCCGCAACGGATTTGGTTATTTGGACAGCCTGGCCAACATGGATAAGACAGGTAAAAAAACCAAACGGAAACGGAAATAATTAGGGGTACACCCTGTAAAAAGGGTGTATAATGTTTTATTAAGGAGTTTGAAAAATTGCGCTAAATAATTGTTTGCGAACGCCTTAATAATGGGATATCCAAATCAAGGAGGATTCGGGTCATGGGTTTGGTTCCAATCAGCGCATTGCTCAAAGATGCTGAGGCCGGCGGGTATGCCGTTGGCGCGTTCAACTGCAATAACATGGAGATTGTGCAGGCTATTGCCGCTGCGGCACAGGCGGAACGGTCGCCGGTGATTATGCAGGCTAGCCAAGGTGCCATAAAGTACGCTGGTATTGAGTATATCACCGCCATGGCCAATGTGGCCGCTTCCATGGTGGATGTACCGGTAGCGCTGCACCTCGACCACGGTACCAGTTTTGATCAGGTGATGCGCTGTATCAGGTCCGGTTTTTCTGCCGTTATGATTGATGGTTCCAAGCTGACCCTGGACGACAACATTGCCCTGACCAGACAGGTAGTGGCGGCGGCCAGGCCGGTGGGAGTATCCGTAGAAGCTGAACTGGGTAAAATAGGCGGTACCGAGGACGATATTCATGTGAGCGACGCCGACGCTTTTTTCACCGACCCGGAAGAAGCCCGGCGGTTTGTTGAAGAAACCGACGTGGATGCCCTGGCTATTGCCATTGGCACCGCTCACGGCCGGTATAAGGGTGAGCCCAAGCTTGATTTCGCTCGGTTGGAAAAAATTCGTTCTCTAGTAAGCATCCCCATCGTATTACACGGTTCTTCCGGTGTGCCGGACGAAGCGGTGCGACAGGCTATCCGTCTTGGGGTACGTAAAGTGAACATCGATACTAATATCCGTGAAGCATTTGTGGACCGTTGTCGGCAGGTAGTAGCAAGTAGCCCCGACGAAATAGACCCCCGCAAGATTCTAGGCCCGGCTCGGGAAGCAGCAGTGGAACTGATTAGACAAAAAATACGCGTTTTCGGCAGTTCCGGCCGAGCATAAGGGAAGCAAGGGGAAGGTTCTCCTGCTTCCTTGAGAATTAAAGATTCTCAACATGCAACTTGCAACACCTGGCACCAAAGGCAAAACGTTGGACTTTTATTAATGTCTGTAATATAATGTAATAAGTGGTTTATATTTCCCGGAGGTGTTTAGCGATTAAACTGTTT
Source organism: Desulfotomaculum sp. (assembly GCA_016841675.1). GTDB lineage: Bacteria > Bacillota > Desulfotomaculia > Desulfotomaculales > Desulfallaceae > BRH-c8a. Next base: position 2,819 of record JAENYQ010000004.1, on the reverse strand, counting down.
ATTGATACCGCCAATGTTAAGGAGATTAAGGCCGCTGCCGAACTGGGTGTAATAAGCGGCGTAACTACCAACCCGTCTTTAATAGCCCGGGAGGGTCGTGACTTTGTTGAAGTGGTCAGGGAAATCACCACCATTATAGATGGCCCTATTAGTGCCGAAGCAGTCAGTATTGAGTCCGGTCCCATGATTGAGGAAGCCAGGGTGCTGGCCGCCATCCATGACAACATTGTGGTTAAAATACCTATGACCGCCGAAGGGCTTAAGGCCGTAAAGGTTTTATCCCGGGAGGATATTAAAACCAATGTTACCCTGGTATTTTCCGCCAACCAGGCGCTATTGGCCGCCCTGGCCGGTGCCACATACGTAAGCCCCTTTGTAGGCCGCCTAGATGATGCCGGTCAAGACGGAATGACACTAATAGATGAAATCGTAACCATACTTGATCTGCACGAACTAGATGCGCAAATAATATCTGCCAGTATCAGGCACCCGCTGCATGTAACCCAATCCGCCCTTGCCGGTGCGCATATTGCTACTATTCCCTACAAAGTACTGATGCAGATGATTAACCACCCTCTCACCGACTTAGGTATTGAAAAGTTTTTAGCTGATTGGGCCAAAGTGCCCAAGAGTTAAGGAGGATATGCATAATTGAATCTAGTAGGGCGCCTAAAAAGTCATTACAGCCGTGTAATTGACATTCCTGATGCGCCCCAAAAAATCGCCCGGGGTTCAGCTATTGGGCTAGCCCTGGATTTCTTGCCCCTTCCTTTAATCAGTATTCCCATTGCCTATCTAATTGCCAGACTGGCAGGCGGCAACGGACTTGCCGCCGCCTTGACGGCCGCCTTTTTCAAATGGGCGGTGCCTTTTTTCTATGTCTTGAACATGATCGTAGGTGGCCTAATGCTGGGTTACAACGATTTTGACAGCGTTGAGCAGGTGAAAGAGATCTTCTACCAAAGCCAGGTCGGTTGGTTGGAAAAGTTTTCTCTGCTTGGTTATCCATTCATGCTTGGGGCGTTTATAAATGCCATCCTGGCTTATGCAATTTTCTACTTGGTACTCCGCAAGGTGCTTCAGTTAAGGCAAAAACGCCGGCGAACCACTAAACAGGTATGAACCCATAAGACCATGGCAATAAATCTAATACAATCAATTGTTAAAAGGGGGGTTAACCCTTGAACCATACGGATCTAGAGAGCAAAACACTGGCTGAACTTTATGCCATGGCCAAGGAATTGGAATTGACTGGTTATTCGCGGTTGCGTAAAAAGGAACTGGTCGCGGAGATAATCAGAGCCCAGGCCGAAAAGAGCGGGCTTCAGATTTCCAGCGGTGTGCTGGAAATCCTTCCGGACGGTTACGGTTTTTTAAGGCCTTATCACTTTTTGCCCAGCTACGATGATATATACGTTTCATCCTCACAAATCAGGCGGTTCGACCTGCGAAGTGGGGATCTGGTAGCCGGGCAGGTGCGCAAACCCAAAGACAGCGAACGCTACTCAGCACTGCTGCGCGTAGAAAAGGTAAACGGTACCAACCCGGATGAATCTCCCAAGAGGCTGCACTTCGAAGGATTTACCCCTCTGTTTCCCCAAGAGCGAATATCCCTGGAAACGGATAACGAGAAACTGGCCGCCCGGATAATAGACCTTATTTCGCCGATCGGCAAAGGTCAGCGGGGCTTGATAGTCTCTCCACCCAAAGCTGGTAAAACACTATTACTTAAAGCCATTGCCAACAGCATTTCCGTCAACCATCCTGAAATCAGCCTGATTGTGCTGTTGATTGACGAGCGGCCGGAAGAGGTTACCGATATGGAAAGGTCGGTTAACGGCACAGTAATTAGTTCCACCTTTGACGAACCGCCGGAAAACCACGTTCGGGTGGCCGATATGGTACTGGAGCGGGCCAAACGATTAGTGGAGCACGGTCGGGACGTGGTAATTCTTATGGATAGCATTACCCGCCTGGCCAGGGCGCACAACTTGGTGGTGCCTCCCAGCGGACGTACTTTGAGCGGTGGTGTTGACCCGGCATCTCTGCACAAGCCCAAACGTTTTTTTGGTGCCGCTCGTAACCTGGAAGAAGGCGGTTCGCTCACCATTTTGGCCACTGCTCTGGTGGACACGGGCAGCCGCATGGACGATGTTATATTTGAGGAGTTTAAGGGCACCGGTAACATGGAATTAATCCTGGACCGGCGATTGGCAGAACGAAGATTGTTCCCCGCAGTAGATGTGTCGCGTTCCGGCACCAGGCGTGAAGACTTGCTCCTTACCAGGGATGAATTAGAAGTCAACTGGTACTTTCGCCGAGCCACTACAAATATGAGTTCAGCAGAAGCGCTGGAGTACATGCTGGAAAGGCTGAAAAAAACTCGTTCCAATGCTGAACTGGTCAAAGCTTATCAGAATATCAAACGCGGTAACGGCAAGCATCTACAAGCTGATTTACCTTAAAACATACTAGATAAAGAAGGACAGGCCTGCGGTTCGCTCACTGAACCACACCTGTTCTTTTGTTTTTTATTAGGGAGCTTATTGGGGAGAATCACTGAAAAAATTCTAGGTCTGTGTCATTTTGCTGGTTATTGCTATCCTTATGCATGTCATTCCGAATGAAACGAAGTAGAATAAAGAATCTTATTGCAACCTGCTTAGGTTTTAAGATTCTTCGCGATGCCCAGAATGACAATCTTTTCGTATGTCATTCTAAATGAAACGAAGTGAAATGAAGAATCTTTTCGTTTGCCTTGTTTCATGTCATTGCTATGAATCCAACCACTGTATGGGCGCATTTAACTAGGGGTGGCT
>JAENYQ010000093.1 GCA_016841675.1 Desulfotomaculum sp. | reverse complement strand
CCACTTTACAACGACTATGGGCTTTTCACCTTTTTTAAACTGTAAAAGTCAGGGTCAGGGCATAAAAAAGTACCCATAAAATGAATTTATTTTGGGTTTTCACGCTCATTAGCTGTTTCATCTCCAATCCTGAAATGTTTATTAAAAATAAAGTACCACTATAATCTTATATAATCAAATTACTATCTGACATAACTAACATACCTAAATGCTATACCGTGCCAAATGATAGTCTCATTCAAACAAGGAAGCTGCTCATAAGGTTGGGTTCTAATTGTCGAAACTTGTTGACAATGTGATATAATTATTTAAAGCGGAGTTATAAAATTTTTACGCAGGTTGTTTGTTGAAATGCGGGAGAGAGAGGGGTAGCATGAACTTAGAAAGACTGAAGGTTTTTAGTACTGTGTCCAATCTTAAAAGTTTCACCCGTGCGGCCGAAGAGTTATATATGACACAGCCTGCCATATCAAAAAATATAAAGCAAATAGAGGAATTTTACGGAGTAGTTTTATTTCGCCGTATAGGTAACCATATTGAATTAACGGAAGCGGGTAACAAACTGCTGCAGTTTGCCAATGATATTTTGAAACTGGCGGACGAAGCCAAAGAAGCTTTAAATGAAGGTAAATTACAAGCTGAAGAGAAAATAGTATTGAGCGTGGGTTCAACGGTGGGGGTTTATATTTTACCGCTGGTGTTAAAAAAGTTTATAAAGAAATACCCCAAGGTTCAATTTACCATTGAAATCAGTAATGCCCAAAAAATTCTTGATCAGTTTGTGGAAGGCTCCATTGATATGGGTATTATAGGAGCGCTGGTGCATAAAACTAGTTTAAATTACCAGCCCTTTATTTCAGAGGAATTAAAACTCATCGTGGCTAATAATCATCCCTGGAGTGAGCTAAATCAAATTTTAGTATCGGAGTTAAAAGGTCAGTCTTTTTTCTTGCGTGAGAAGGGTTCCGGCTTAAGGTATGTGGTTGAGGAAAGGTTAAAGAAAGCCGGTCTTGAGTTAGATAACGTTATAGAAATGCCAAACAACGAAGCCATTGTTAAACTGGTGGAAGCGGGTCTGGGGGTTTCCATAGTTTCCGAGTATGCTATTGCCGAAGACCTGGAATTAAACAGGGTTAAAACAGTAGGAATTAAAGACCTCGATTTGCACCGGCATTTTTACCTAGTGTACCAGGAAGAAAAATTATTATCTAAAACATTTAATAATTTTATGAATTACCTATTGGAGATTAACAAAATATAAACTATTTAAGATAATAACTCCATAATTAGCGATAAAAGCACGTATAGCAAATATACGTGCTTTTTCATTTTTACGGAAGACTTAAGACCCATCCCAAAAAGATGTTGGCCGTTGTTATGACTACTATTCCATAAGGTAATAAGGTTATTCCCGGTGGTAATTTGTATAATACAGGCCGGTATGTTAAGTTGGTCTTAAGTTCAAGTTCGTACTAGTACAAGCTACGGAATGTTATGACAATATTTAGTTAAATATAAGCTTAAATTCAAGAGGTGATGTATATAGATCTTGTATGACAAGAGTGTTGTTGTTTGTTAAATCATTTTATTTAGATTATGCATTAGGTGTTTCTCCTTTGTGTACTTACGTTTTGGCCCTGCGGATAAAAAATTTTGCAAATAATATTAAACCGTTAGTTATATTAAAAGTAAAAAATATATTATCTTGTTAAATTAGGGAGGCAAATGATATGCCAATTAAGTTAAAAGAGAAACCAATCTTTGTCATTGGTAACGAAAGATCCGGGACTACACTGGTAATGGTAATGTTGGGGCAACACTCCCGCATTGCTGTGCCTGAAGTAGGTTGGCTGTTTCCTCGGTTTTACCCCTATCTGCACACGTACGGCGACTTAAATAAAGAAAAAAACCTTAGAACCCTTGCTGATGAAATGCTATTTGGTCTTAACCGTCATCTCTGGGGCATGAATTTAAACCCCAGAACCGCCGTGGATGAGCTTTTAGCAGAAGTTAAGGAAAAAAGCTTTGCCGGTGTTTACTGCGCTATGCATGAAATGTTCGCCCGCAAGAACGGCAACAAACCGCGTTGGGGACAAAAGACTCCACACAACCTCTACTTTGTCGGTCAAATTAAAGAATGCTTTCCCGATGCCCAGTTTATCCACATTGTTAGAGATGGACGCGATGCTAGTGTAGATTACCTGGAATCTTCCTTTGGCCCGGCTAATATTTTCTGTGCAGCGGAAAACTGGAAAATGACCTGGAACGCTGTTAAACCGTGGCGCGAAAAACTTAGTGCCCAAGAATGGATGGATATCACTTATGAAGACCTTGTCCGTAAGCCTGAAGAGGTGTTGAGGAGCATTTGTGACTTCACAGGAGAAGAGTTTGAACCCGCCATGCTGAACTTTTGGAAGGGCGATATTGGGCAAAAGCGTGGTACCACCCGTGATCACAAGCCCCTGGGCCATGCCGTAAGCGACAGATACATTGGCATTTATAAAGAATTGCTCAGTATTCGGGATCAGAAAATATTTACGGCTGTAGCTGGTAAAGAATTGGCAGAGGCCGGTTACGAGAATGTGATAGAGCCTTTGGAAATCACCCCCGCGGATGAAGCTCGCTGGAGAGAATTCGATGGCCGCATCAGGGCCGCGTTGCTTGATGCCCCTGAAGGACATATCCTGTTTGAAAGTTACCGCGATTGGGTGGTAGACCAGCGCGAGGCTAGAAAAAGGGAAGGTATCTGGAGTGAAGCGGATATTCCCAAAGATATGTTCCCCATTGGTCATCCCCATGAAGAGCTTATCGTAGGGTTCCGGGCCTGGAAACAATGGAAAGACCACTTCAGTATTAAAAGACAGTATACTGCCAAAGGCATTGTATACTAAAAAACGCAGACCACCATTAAGACAGCGTGCTTGTGGGTAATCGTTAATGATAAGGGGGAACAACATGGATACCAGACAACTGCCCAAGATAATGATCGGGCCGCTATTGCTGCTAATTGCTTTAATGCTGCCCATTTTCGGAGAATCACTAACAGCCCGGTTGGGTTTTGGCATACTTTTTTGGATGGTCTACTGGTGGGTAACTGCGGTTGTGGACATGAAAATTACCTGCCTGGTGCCAATAATTGTAGTGGCTTTTTACCCGTTTATACCTCGTGAAGACGTCCTTAAACTATATATGCACCGAGATTTATTCCTTATTGTCGGCGCATCTTTAATCACTTCAGCCTGGATTAGATGGGATTTGGCTAAAAGGGTATCACTCAACTTTTTAAGCTATTTCAGTAATAACACCCGAGTACAGGCTGTAGGCTGGTTTTGGCTTTGCGGTATAGCCAGTTTTATCATGGGTAATACACCGGTAGGTGCAATTTTTGCCCCCATCGCCGTCGCGGCATTGTTTTACGCGGGCTACAAGACATTTCAGCAAAGATACGATAGCAAGGCGGCATCAAATGTTCTTGTGGCAGTTGCCTGGGGTGCTTCCATAGGCGGTATGACAACGCCTTTGGGCGGCGGGCAGGCTATGGTTACCTGGAGTTTCTTCAATGATTATTTGGGTAGGGAAATATTTTTCCTGGATTGGACTCTAAGGATGCTCCCGCTTTCCCTATTGGTTATGGCGGCGGTATCACTGGTTATTTACTACGTCATGAAGCCTGACCCGGAAGAAGAAAGGTTTAAAGGAACCCGTGACTTTTACAGGCAAGAACTTAAGGACATGGGCTCCATGAGTTTTGAAGAAAAAATTTGCGGCTATGGCTTTTTAACCATCATTATCCTGGCCATCACCCGGCCGCTGTACGTCGGTACATTGACGGGCCCCTGGTTTGAATGGATGCACCCGGCGCACATGTTCTTTATCTTTGCGATGTTGCTTTTCGTAGTTCCCTCTAGACAGGAAAAAGGGGAAGCGCTGCTTACCGTTCCCACAGTGGTGCAGAATTTCCCGGCTGCTATTTTGTTCATTTGGCCAGGCGCGGTTGCGCTGGGCAGGGTATTATCCAAAACCGGTGCCGATGTGGTTTTGGCCGGGTGGATTCAACCCCTTATTGATGCCGGCACCATAACTGCGATAATCGGCATCAGCGCGGGTTCCACTTTTTTGTCACAGTTTGCCACCGACACAGCGGCAGCGGGTATACTAATTCCTATTGTCATGGAAGCCTTTAATGACTGGGCTGGGCTGGAAAAGGGATCCGTTGCCTTTATATGGATTGCCGCAGCTTCCTTAAGCTGGAGTTTCGCAGTGGTATCCGCTACCGGCGCCCAGGCCATAGTTGCCGGGTTTGGTTCAAACATCAAACGGATGTTCATCTACGGCATGCTGGTAGCCTTTGTTTGCTCAATAATTACGATATTGTACTTCGTAATCACAATTGGCATATTGAAGTTACCTTTCTACACTATGCCGCCAGGTTTATAAATATTTGCAGCTAATATCTTATTCAAACATTTAGTTTATCAAGTTATATACATCCTCTCCCATAAAATACCCCTTCCTACTGGGAAACTGAAATTGTATTGATGCCTTGCCCGAAAGGATGATAACCCTATCGGGCAATACTTTTTAAACTGTATAATAATTTGTTAGAGGTGTTATGCATGCAACAGTCAAGAAAGGAAGTACAACGCCCGCCACGTAACTGGGTGCGTCCGGCAGTAACAGCCGGCTTTTTACTGGTATTTTTTATAACGGCATGGCTGCCTGGAGGGTTTTTTTCCCATGATATTGTAGAATGGGTGCAAAACTACGCCCCGGTGGGGGGTAATCTCTATTTTTCAGCTTTGTTGGCCGGTATTCCAATATTCACTATGTTTTTATTGCTGGGTGGTCTAAAAAAACCGGCTCATGTTGCGGCAATAATCTCTCTTGCCGCAACATTACTGGTTGCTATAACGGTGTGGAAAATGCCCGTGGGGCTTGCTTTTAATAGTACCATGCTGGGGATGCTGGTAGCTGTGTTCCCAATTTTATGGACACTATCCAGTGCAGTATGGATTTTTAATATGACCGTTGAAAGCGGTTATTTTGAAGTGGTTAAGAACTCGTTGGGCTATGTCAGCAAGGATCGGCGAATTCAGACCTTGTTGGTGGGTTTCGGCTTTACAACACTCCTTGAAGGTATCGCTGCTTTTGGGGCACCAATTGCGATAGTTACCGCGATGCTGTTGGGGTTCGGGTTCCCGCCCTTGACAGCGGCTACGGTGGCACTTCTTGCCGATACAACGCCTAGTGTTTGGGGTACTCAGGGTATGCCCGTAGTAGTGTTAAGTTCGGTAACAGATTTGAATATTAATGAACTTTCGGCCATGTCGGGGATGCAGGCCCCGGTACTTACAGCCTTTTTCCCTGTCGCGCTGGTCATCTTAATTGCGGGATGGAAAGGATTTAAGGAGATATGGCCTTTAACCATTGCGGTAGGGTTTAGTTATGCTATTGTCGGCATACTGATATCCAAGTCCGGACCATACATTGTTGGCATTGCGGCTTCCCTGGCGTCTATCCTGACCATCCTGTTTGTGCTGCGATTCTGGCGCCCTAAATCAACCTGGCTTTTCCCGGGCGAAAAATTACCCGCTGAAAACAGTTCGGAAAAAAGATTATCTGTTTGGGAAATTATTCGTGCCTGGTCGCCTTACTTATTATTAATTGGCGTTATTGGGCTGGTCACAGGCACACCGCTGAAGAAATGGCTTACCGCTATCAGTACCGTAAATATTGAGTGGCCGGGCCTGCATAATGTGGTTTGGAAACTGGCACCAGTTGTACCGCATTCTGAACCTTATGCCGCCGTTTACAGTCAACCGGTACTGGTGGTGGGGGGCTCGCTGGTATTCTTAGCCGGGATTATATCAGTGTTTGTGCTGGGCATTAAACCGGCCAAGGCGGCGCAGATCTATATCTCCACACTTAAGAAACTATTGTTGCCGGGCGTGACCATTGTAAGTATCTTAGGCGTTGCTTATCTAATGAATTATGCTGCTATGACTTACACCATAGGACTGGCATTTGCAGCCACCGGTTTTCTGTTTCCTGTGGCTGTGGCTCTAATGGGCATGCTGGGATGCACGCTAGCTGGCAGTGTTGCCGCTTCAAATGCCTTGTTTGGCAATCTGTCAGTGGTTAGCGGTGCTCAACTGGGTATCGACCCGGTATTCTCAGCTGGAACGCTGGCGTCAGGCGGAACTATGGGTAAAGCGATTGCTTTTCAGGATTTGGTCATTGCCAGTGCAACGCTGAACAAGCCGGGAATTGAAGGGGAATTACTACGCCGGGTATTTGGCATTAGTTTAATATTTGTCCTGTTGCTTGGTGCCCTGGCAATGCTGCAATTGCACGTTTTTTAAAGTAATGAGGCATGAGGCTTTAATGTCGGATGGGGTATGGTTTTACAATTCCATACCCCTGCCTGATTCAGACATACAGTATTACTCAATAAAATTTACTATGCTTTTAGTGGTCGAAATCATGTCTGTCGCTGATAATACCTTTTTATATATTGGCAAGTGATTTATAATATGAAGGATAGTTTAATAATGATGTAGAAATGGGAAGAATACCTTACATCAAAATGTTATAACAGTTATAATACCATGAGATTGCTTATTCAGAGTTTCCAGTACATAAAAGGGAGCCGGACAGATGACTGACACAAACACCATGACCACTAATTTTATTAAAAATATTATTAATGAGCACAGACAAAACAACAGGTTTGGCAGCCGTGTGCACACAAGGTTTCCACCCGAGCCAAACGGCTACCTGCATATAGGCCATGCCAAGTCAATATGCATTAACTTCGGTATTGCCGGTGATTATGCAGGCCTGTGTAATATGCGGTTTGATGACACCAACCCCACCAAAGAAGATGTGGAATATGTGGAATCAATACTGGAGGATGTCAGGTGGTTAGGCTTTGACTGGCAGGACCGGCTGTTTTACGCCTCGGATTATTTTGAGAAATTATACCAGTGCGCTGTTCAGCTAATCAAAAACGGGAAGGCTTATGTTTGTGACCTGAGCGCCGATGAAATTAGAGAGTATCGCGGTACTTTAACCACTCCAGGTAAGGAAAGCCCTTACCGCAACCGTTCTGTAGAAGAGAACCTGGATCTGTTTCGGCGGATGCGGGAAGGCGAATTTGAGGATGGGACCCGGGTGCTGCGGGCTAAAATAGATATGGCTTCACCCAACCTGAATCTGCGGGATCCCGTGCTATACCGGATCCAGCATGCCAAGCATCACCGAACCGGGGACAAGTGGTGCATTTATCCCATGTATGATTATGCCCACCCGATATCAGATTCCCTGGAGAAAGTAACTCACTCCATCTGCACCCTGGAATTTGAGGACCACCGGCCGTTATATGATTGGTTGTTGGATGCGCTGGGGGCGTATCACCCGCAGCAAATAGAATTTGCCCGGCTGAACCTCAGCCATACCGTAATGAGCAAGCGCAAGCTGCGCCAACTGGTGGAAGGCGGCTATGTAAGCGGGTGGGATGACCCGCGCATGCCTACCATATCCGGCCTGCGCCGGCGTGGTTACACGCCTGAATCGATTAAGGATTTTTGCGACCGGATCGGAGTGGCCAAGTCCAACAGCTTTGTAGACATTGCCTTGCTAAATCATTGCATCCGCGAGGATCTGCATCTTTTGGCCCCCCGTGTTATGGCAGTGCTGCGGCCCTTGCGGGTGGTAATTGAAAATTATCCCGAGGGCAGCGTGGAGATGCTGGACGCAGAGTACAATGCCGAAAATCCGGAACTGGGCTCCCGCAAGATGCCTTTTTCGCAAGTGGTGTACATTGAGCGGGATGACTTTATGGAAGACCCGCCCAAGAAGTTCTTCCGCCTGGCCCCGGGCCGGGAAGTGCGTTTGAAACATGCGTACATCATTAAGTGTGAGCGGGTGGTCAAGGACGAGCAGACCGGCGATGTAATTGAGCTGCGCTGCACATACGATCCTGATACCCGCAGCGGCATGTCACCCGACGCCCGCAAGGTCAAGGGAACGCTGCACTGGGTGTCGGCCGAACAGGCGGTTAAGGCCGAGGTTCGCCTGTACGACCACCTGTTCCTGAAAGAAAATCCCGAAGAGGATGCAAACTTCACCACCAACCTGAATCCTAATTCGCTGGAAGTGTTAACCGGGTGCATGCTGGAGCCTGTCCTGACCGGTGCGGAAAGGGGTACCAGGTACCAGTTTTTACGACATGGTTATTTTTTTGTTGACCCGTTGGATTCCAAAACAGGTGTACCGGTTTTCAATCGTATTGTGTCATTAAAAGACTCCTGGGCCAAAATGCAAAAAAACAAAAGTAACAAGTAACTTTGTAGCATTGTGATAGCATATCAAAGCTCCGGCTCAGGTCGGGGCTATAATTTTTTCATAAGCACCGGTTTCGTTGCTTAATTGACACGCATTAATGGCGGTGATAAAGTGAATAATAGCTGTAAAATTTGGTTAACGGACGTGATCCAATGTCGCTTTATGAATATACCGACCAATTGATCGGTAATACGCCGCTTTACGCTTTAAAACGGTTTGGTGCCGGGTTACCGGGCCGTATACTGGCCAAACTGGAATTATTTAACCCCGGCGGCAGTGTTAAAGACCGCATTGCCAACGCCATGATCGAGCACGCGGAAAAGAGCGGCATTCTGCGAGATGGCGGGGTGGTCATTGAGCCCACCAGCGGCAATACCGGTATCGGGTTGGCCATGATTTGCGCCACCCGGGGTTACCGGTGCATCCTCACCATGCCCGAGACCATGAGCGTGGAGCGACGCAGTCTGCTAAAGGCGCTGGGTGCCGAGGTCGTACTGACCCCCGGTGCCGAGGGCATGTCCGGTGCTGTGCGCCGGGCCGAGGAATTGGCCGCAGAAATTGCCGGGGCTATTATTACCGGCCAGTTTGTTAATCCGGCCAACCCGGCCGCCCACCGGCACACTACCGCAGAGGAAATTTGGCGTGACACCGGCGGTACAGTGGATATACTGGTGGCGGGTGTTGGCACCGGTGGTACTATCACCGGGATCGGTGAAGTGCTCAAAGAGAGAAAACCCGGTGTGCAAGTGGTGGCCGTAGAACCGGCCGGGTCGCCGGTGCTATCCGGTGGCCAGCCCGGGGTTCATAAAATCCAGGGCATTGGCGCGGGTTTTGTGCCGCTGGTATTGAATAAAGAAATCATAGATGAGATTGTTCAGGTTACTGATGGACAAGCCATTGAGACCGCCAAGCGGCTGGCCCGGGAGGAAGGTCTGCTGGTAGGTATATCCTCGGGGGCCGCGGCGCACGCGGCGTTGGAGTTAGCCGGGCGTGAGGAGAACCGTAACCGTAACGTGGTAGTTATTTTTCCGGATACCGCTGAACGCTACATGTCAACTGAGTTATTTCAAACGGAAGTCTAAAGTCTAAAGTCTAAAGTCTAGTAATAAATGGCTTTGCACCTTTGACTTTCGACCTTAGACTGAAAGTTACTATTAACAGATATATTCAAGTCAAGAACCGTCCCCGACTTGGAATGATGTTAACTGACAGAATAACGAGGTGAAAACTACAAAATGTCGCAACAACCGGCATTAAACCCTCACCTGGCGGTTGTTTTAAGCGTGTTCGCCGTATCTTTCGGCGCTATTTTTATTAAGGCCGCCGATGCACCGCCGTTAATTGTAGCCGTTTATCGCTTGGGATTTACCGTGCTGCTGTTGGCGCCCATAGCCTTGGCCACCGGTTGGCAGGAAATGCGCACCATGAGCCGCCGGGACCTGTCGCTGTCTTGTATGGCCGGTTTTATGCTGGCACTGCATTTTGCTACCTGGATCACCTCGTTAAGTTATACTTCAATTGCCAGTTCCACTGTGTTGGTAAATATGCACCCCCTTTTCGCTATTGCCGGGGGGTATCTGTTTTATAAAGAAAAGGTAAGTGTAAAGGGAATGGTCGGGGCAGCTATAGCACTAGTCGGGAGCTTGGTGATTGGTTTTGGCGATTTTAACATTGGTGACCAGGCACTTTACGGTGACTTACTTGCTTTTGCAGGGGCCTTCTTCGTCGCCGGTTACATGCTAGTGGGTCGCGGTATCCGGGGCCGTCTGTCGCTTTTCCCCTACATCATCGTTGTTTACGGTGTTGCCACAGTGTTTTTAATCCTTGGTGCGCTGGCCTACCGGTTGCCGTTTTACCCATACCCGCCGACGACCTGGCTGATGTTTATACTACTGGCTGTATTTCCCACCATTTTCGGACACACCGTTTTTAACTGGGCCTTGCGCTATGTAAATGCATCTGTGGTATCGGTAAGTATCCTGGGTGAGCCGGTGGGCGCTTCGATTTTAGCTTATTTCTTTTTTCAGCAGATTCCCGCAGCGCCCCAAGTTATGGGCGGCTTACTAATTATTTGCGGTTTGGTTGTATTTATCTTTTCTGTCACCGGAGGAAATCGCAAGAATTAGCTCTAAGTGGAAAGGAAGTTGATGGTGATGCGCGCCTGGATGTTTCAAACCACTGATGGTTGGGTGGCCGCGGCTTGTTCAGATGCCGGCCTCACTAACTTAACTTTTCCTGAAGAAAATGAAAGCGTATGTGCCCGGCTGTTGGTAGATATCCTGGATCAAAACGGCTGCGTCAATCACCCCCCCCAACCGGGCGATGATATGGAGCACCTGGAAACAGCACTAAACGAATATTTCTCAGGTTATCGTAAAACATTGGATTTTGCAGTGGACTGGTCGATATATACACCCTTTCAACGAGATGTTTTAAAAGTGGTCCGGGAAATTCCCTATGGTACATTGCTAACTTACGGGCAGGTTGCCGCTATAGCCGGCTATCCCCGGGCAGCCAGGGCGGCGGGCGGTGCCCTGCGAGCCAACCGGGTGCCGCTGGTTATCCCCTGCCACCGGGTAGTGCAAAGAGACGGCTCCCCGGGTGGTTTTGGCGGCCGCCCCTGGATAAAAATCCGGTTGCTGGCACTAGAAGGGTTAAAACCCGGCTCAGCCGGGCGCTATGTGTTTAATGCTAATGCCTAGCTGTAGAAATTGTCATTCTGCACGAAGTGAAGAATCTTAAGAACCTTCGCTAAAATCTCAGGATTACTTAAGTCTAATTTCACAAAATATCAGGTATGTCAGCTACAGTAAAATAATGGTTATGCTTTTTACAGAGAACCATTTTCCGCAGGGGTAAAACAAATGTCCAGGAACCTGTTAAATAAACAAACAATGCTGCAAGGAGCGCTAATCCTAACAGCAGCCACAATTATAATCAGGATCCTGGGGGCCCTTTACCGGGTACCCCTGGGGCGTATGTTGGGCGATGTAGGCCTGGGTATCTATGCCGTGCCCAACCAATTCTACCTGCTCTTTTTTACGTTATCCTCGGCAGGAATACCAGTAGCCCTAGCCAGCCTGGTATCAGAAAAGATGGCCTTAGGCCATTATCGCGACGCGCTGCGTACCTTTCGCATCGCCCGCACCGCCATGGTTGTGCTGGGTCTTTTCTTTTCCCTGCTGCTCTTTGGTGGCGCCGGCTGGTTAATTAGATCCGACCTGGTACCCAACCCGGACGCCTTCCTGGGGATGAAAGCTATAGCCCCGGTGATATTCTTTGCCGCCGTAACCGCTGCTTACCGGGGTCTGTTTCAGGGGCTGCAAAACATGCAGGCGGTGGCTTACTCCCAGGTAATGGACCAGTTCATGTTGGTCTGTGGCACATTGTTATTCAGTTACCTGCTATTACCCCACGGCCTGGCTGTGGCTGCCGCCGGAGCCAATTTAGGCGCGTTGCCCGGGGCGGCGGGGGCCACCCTGATGCTGGTTTACCTGTACCGCACGCAACGTCGGGAATTAATTGCGTTGGCCGACCGGGACCTCTCCGGCGTAAGAGAAAGGACGCTTACCTTGCTGAAGAGGATCTTTAGCACGGCGTTGCCGGTATCCTTTGCCAGTGTGGCAATGGCCATAACCGCCATCATCGACCATAAGCTAATCCTGGACCGGCTGCAAATGGTAGGGTATACCCGGCTGGAAGCTGTGGCCCTGTTCGGACAGTTCAACCAAATGGCCATGTCTTTTATTAACATCGCCATTGCTTTGGCCATTTCTCTGGGTGCCACCCTGGTACCTGCGGCGGCGGAATCCCTGGCCATGAAAAATATGCAGCGCATTAAAACCCAACTCTCCCAAGCCGTGCGGCTGGCGCTGGTATTTGCCCTGCCCGCTGCCGCAGGCCTGTACCTGCTGGCCCACCAACTGACCCTGTTGGTGTTCGACGTTGGTGACGCCGGGGTGCCTTTGGCCGCGCTGTCGGCTGCTGTTATTTTCTGGTCCGTACACCTGGTGACTACCGGCGCGCTACAGGGTATGGGGCACCCCGGCATACCGGTGCGTAACCTGGTGGTGGGCATTGTCATCAAGCTTTTGATTACGTATTATTTCACCCCTACTCCCCTTGGTATCCAGGCGGCGGCCTTGGGCACAGTGGCTATTTTTCTTGTTTCATCGCTGTTGAACATAGCCTATTTGTCTCGTCTGGTTGGTTTTGAGTTTAGTATCGTGAATTCATTGCTTAGACCGGGGCTGGCTACGGGGCTGATGTCGGTTTGTGTTCTGGCTGTATACCGGACAGTTTTTGTTCAACTGGGAGGCAACACTTGGCCTACGTTACTAGCGGTATTGGCGGGAATGGCGGTATATCCGGTGGCACTGGTGATTTTGGGAGGCATCAGGTCCGACGACGTGCGCCGCTTGCCTGTCATTGGTGGACGTGCTGCGTCTATTTTGGAAAGGCTGGGTCATTGATAAAAAAGAAACCCCCTCCATTTAGGAAGGGGTTTCTTTTATGTCATGGGTCCGCAACGACTTTTTTAGGGCCAGGATAACAAACTGTTTAGGAGCATTAAGCCTGCCCGGTAATTGCGAACCCGATGTTTGTAGTATTGCCTTTAAGACACGAAATATGATGCCAAATATTTAGTTGTAATTACATTTTTTGTGGGCACACCCTTCAAACAAACGCTGTTGGGCCAACTAATTCAATATTATGGCATGCGTGGACAACTCGTGGATAGCTCATGGACAGCTCCCAGCACTCTTGACAATACCATGTATTATCGTTAATATATAAGATGCGTTTAAATTCAAAATGAGCATGCCGACGTGGCTCAGGGGTAGAGCAGCGCACTCGTAATGCGCAGGTCGTCGGTTCAAATCCGACCGTCGGCTCCATTATTAGCAAGGCCTCCGTGGTTTTCCCCCGGAGGCCTTTTGGCGTTTTGGTGCCCATTTGGTGCCCAAACATTTTATTCTTGCAATTTTTAAAGGATTAGCAATTTTTCTTTATATGCGCAGGTTAACCTTTTTGACAACAATTCCTTCTTCCTCAAGTTCTTGCAGTTGAGATGAAAGAGTTTTTGGACGCCCGCCCTGAGATTCATCGCCCCAATATTACTCGATATCACCATCTGCCTCAAACATTGATATGCTGAAGGTGGTTGAACTGTTTTCCGGCTGCTTGAAATCCTGGTCTAGGATGCCGACACAACAACCACAGAGCTTGAAACAATATAATAATAAGGGGGTAATAATACCATTTTTTGTCAATTTTTAATTTCCAAGTTCCAGGTCTAAATCCACCGCCTTTAGGCGGTTAGCTTT
>JAENYQ010000092.1 GCA_016841675.1 Desulfotomaculum sp. | reverse complement strand
TAACCGGTTATAGCGGGATCAAACCGTTTACACGTATCTATTTACATACCCTAAAGGAACATACAAAGTTGTGTTCGATCAACTTCTCCGTGTCTTTCTCCAACTGCAATTGTTCCTTTTTCAGTTGTCGTGCAAACGTCGCTTTTTTCTGCTCCGCCAAGTGGGTGGAGTATACGACGCTACAGCGTAGTGGGATGCCGTGATAATCCTGACTTATTTCCTGTATGTGATATTCACTGGCGTTCTTCTGATCGGATAAGCGACCGAGATTAATCATCTGCTTGTTCTGTAACACCTGTTCGATACAGATTTGGCGCAGTTTGTGATTTTTAGAGATCAGTGATATGAAACTCAACTTTTTTCCGTGCGCCTTTTTGACGTTCTTTTCTGTAAAAAAAGCGCTATCAGCTACGTAAACCAGTTGGCAGATCTGCGCCGGATTCAAGGCTTCTGCCTCATGCCCACTTTGACGGACACCAAATCGTGATTGTATAATTAACTCACGAAAGGGTGTTATGTATTTTGTTATCCATACAAAGTGATACTTGATGTCATAAATCGAGTGACCTCCCTTATGGTATTCAGCCATGATATTACACCTCCTGACTGAATACTAAAACTACTTTACCGCAAGGTCAATGCTAAAAGCTGACCGCCTAAAGGCGGTGGATTTAGACCTGGCACTTTGAAATTAAAATAGCCAAGGAAGCAAAAGGATGCCGGGGGTTAAAAAGTTACACCAGGAATCAGACAATTCTTCCAAACCACCCTACATCTTTGGTCATCATTTCGGAGTCCTTGGCCTATTGGTGGGTTGTACAAAAAAGATGTTTTGTGTACCACTGATGGCTGAAATCCATGAAGGCGTGAAAAAATCAGAGAGTTTCAGGGCAAGGGCTCACCAACATTAAATGGTCAGGATAAATTGAGCCTGACTACCTTGATGGTATTTTCAGCAACCCGTTTGGCCAGGCAATTAGGGCACCAATGCATTGTGGTGCTAGATGCTTACTTTGCTGTTGGCCCCTCCTTTCAGGTTGCCCGGGAGTTGTTAGATTCTGAAGGCAACCGGATGCTTCACCTAATTACCCGTGCCAAGCGTAATGTGGTAGCATATGTTGACCCGCCGCCCAAAACTGGCAAGAGGGGGAGGCCGTCGATATATGGACAGAAGTTAAATCTAATGGAGCTATTTTGCATTAGAGCCAACCAATTTCAGCCAGCCGAGTTGAAAATCTATGGGCAATCCAAAACCATATCCTTTTTGTGTCTTGACCTGCTTTGGAAGCCAATTAAGGGCAAAGTGCGCTTTGTTTTAGTTATAGACGGGACAGAGCGGTTTATCCTGATGTGTTCTAATTTAAGCTTAGCCCCATTGGAAATCATCAAGGCGTACAGTTACCGCTTTAAGATAGAAGTAAGCTTTAAAGTTATTAAACGTGTTATCGGGGCATTTTACTATCATTTTTGGACCAAAGTATTGTCAAAGCTGAAAAAACAACAAACCACAAGTGATCTCACAGACATTAACGGGGATGGCCAGCGGCTAATTGCTCATGCATCTAACGCCATTGAGGGCTTTGTAAACTTTGGTTGCATTGCCACCGGAATTTTGCAAATCCTGGCATTAGATTGCAACAAATTAGTCTGGAAAAAATATCGTGGTTGGTTAAGGACAATAACTTCGGAGATTCCATCCGAGGAAACTGTTCGTTCGGTCATTCAGCAAAACTTCTTCCATAATTTCCGCTTTTTCAAGGATACTCTGATTTATACAATAATTACTGCAAAGAGAAGCAAGACTTTACGCAATCGCGTTAAGCAAGTGGCTTAGACGTCTAAAAACTTTTGACTGTCAAGCAACGAAGTATTTATTCATTTTGTCTTGTTGCGCATGGTTCCTCCCTTCAGCATCCGGATCGGTAAATGTTTTTGCGCAGGAACAGCTTTTTTTATCAGTACAGCTACATCGTTTTCTTTTCGGCCCGCCAAAGTTGGCAAATAAGGGCCTAGAGTCGATAGCGGTTGCGATCGCCTATTTTATACAGCGGTTCAATTAAGTCATAAAGAAATGTATCGTCAATCAAATTAATATAATCAATGATTTCTCCGTCGAAACCAAGTGTGTTATAATAACTCATGGGAAACAGATCCAGTTGAATTTTTGCCATAGTTATGCACCTCGCTTGGTTATTAGGTTGTTTTGTCGTGATTACTACCTAATTTGACAAGTGTAGGTGCATTTCCTATTTATGGCCAGTTAAGCTTTAAACTTTTCGAACAGACTCTAAAAATCGAAATAATAAGTTATTATTTGAGGAAAAATTTACCCCGATGGATGTTATCGATACAAGATAATCTGTATTCCGCAAACAGGTTGAAGAATACAACACTTCAAAGTGGTAATAAAGGTGTAACAATTAACCTTATCGCTTCAATAATTACTCAATAATAGGTTGATAATCAAGCTCATTACAATAATAATACACCAAAAGAAGAGCGTATTCACTTAGCTTCTTTATGCTGGAATAAGTTTTGCTATATTAAAAAATAAGCGGTCAGGCTTGGAAAGGAGGTCGCTACTCAAAAAGAAGCTAAGCGAATAAGGGCCGCAAAAAACTAGTAAATCAAATTAAAAGACTGCGGTAAAAGTCAAGTAAATTGATGAAAAAAACACATCTTTTTCATGACAGCAACTGTTAAATTTCAGGCAAAAGGGCACAAAAAACTAAGCTTACACAGGAGAGAAGCCAAATGTAAACAACTGGAATTCAAATAACAATTCAATATTGCGTAAGTCTTGACTGACTGTCCTAAAACTGCTAAATTGATGGCAGTGAAGACCTACGTGTTGACTGCTTTGCGACCCTGCACATGTTCCTGCTGACCAGGCAGAGTTCCTTTAGGGCGTGCGGCAACCGCTAGTGTCTTCACTTTTTTTGTTGCCGTTTTTTCTGGTTTTTGCCCTGAACGAAGCACCTCTGGCTGCACTTTAGGAACAGAGGTCTGAGACACCTCCTCTTGAGCAAGCTCGCGGTTTTCACGCACATTAGGAGCCATATACAACTGGTTCCTGGTTAGTAGAGCATACACCAACCGCACAAGCTTACGTGCTGTGAGCGACAGCGCTCTTTTGTAGGGATGGCGAGTAGTTTCCTTTAACTTGCGGTTGAAATACTCCCGATACTCAGCATTGTGGTTAACCATACACTGAGCAGCCTGAACCAAATAATAGCGGAGATACGTATTGCCTGTTTTAGTCAAGGGAGTAACATCACCGCTAAAGTTGCCGGACTGATTCTTCCTCCAAGTGAGTCCGGCGTACTTTGCCAACTGGGCCTGACCAGGGAAACGAGAAATATCACCGATTTCAGCAAGGATACCGGCAGCCAAAACAGGCCCGATACCTGGGATGGATTCCAAGATGTTGTTGAATTTTTTCATCTTCTTGGCAATCTTCTTATCCAAACGGGCGATATGCTTCTCCAAAAGCTCCAGTTGCTGCAAAGTTTGCATGACCAGGATATGTATCTGATCTGCCAATTCTTGCGGGATGGGGAAAGAATCCCGGGCGGTCTAGTTGACCAGGCCGGCCTTCTCATCAACATTACTAAAATGACCTCTACTGAACAGTTGGAGCAAGAAGCCGTGGTACTGGATTTAAACGAAAAATTAAACAAATATTTTCAAGGCCGGGTAGTACGAAAAGACCTGACCAAAAAGATAAAAGAAGGGGCCAATGTGCCCGTTTATGTGCTGGAGTACCTCTTGGGTTTTGGGTATGTATTGTGCCACCAATGACGAAGACAGCATTAAAGACGGTGTAGAGCAGGTTAAGCAGATTCTAACTGACAATTTTGTACGGCCTGATGAGGCTGAGAAAATTAAGTCCAAGATTCGGGAAACCGGACAGCATACTGTTATTGATAAGGTTTCTGTTAAGTTAAACGAAAAGAAAGATTTTTATGAGGCCGAATTTTCCAACCTTGGAATCAAGGGGGTTAATATAGCGCCTCATTACATAAAAGATTACGAGAAACTTCTGGCTGGCGGCATATGGTGCATTTTAAAGATGGGCTATATGTACGACGAAGAAGTTAAAGACATCAGCCCATTTATAATTAAAAGCCTTACTCCCATTCAGATGCCCAACTTGGATATGAATTTATGAAAATAAATACTGTTAAACAGAACAATATTGAAATTGCCATTATAAAAAGTAACGAGTTGTTGATAACAAAATCATGACCACCCGTAAAACGGGTGGTTTGCTCTAGCCCTATAAGGGCTTGTTACAAGCCAGCACCTAAAAGTGCTGGTCTGAACTTCGTTCAAGCCACCTTGCAATTATTACCTGGCTAACCCCTGAAGGGGTCTTCCAACTCTTTAACGCTTACCTTGTCTATCATCTGGTCATGAAGTTGCTGCTCTCGCACATATTTCGCTATTGTTGCTTCATTGAGTCCAACTGTGCTTACATAATATCCTGTTGCCCAAAAATGACGATTACCAAACTTATACTTTAAATTTGCATGCCGATCAAATATCATCATCGCGCTCTTGCCCTTCAGATACCCCATGAAGCTCGATACACTCATTTTGGGCGGTATTGGTACTAGCAAATGGATGTGGTCAGGCATTGCATGTCCTTCTATTATTTCTACGCCTTTATATTTGCATAAATCCTTAATTATCTTTGTTATGTCTAACCTTATCTGTTTATATATTATCTGCCTTCTATACTTCGGTGTGAATACAATGTGGTATTTGCACATCCATTTGGTGTGTGCTAAACTTTTATCCATAGAAATTCTCCCTTCTCCTATATTGATGGCTTGAACAATCATCATTATAGCGGAAAGAGAATTTCTTTTTTTATAATTCTTTGTCTCCACCCGTATAACGGGTGGTTTTATGTTCGAAACGTTTTACGTTTCGAACTTGCTAAAGCAGATAAAACGAAACAGACAAGGGGACAGGGACTTGTCTGCTGCTATGAGAGGCAGACAAGTCCCTGTCCCCTTGTCTGTTTGTCTGCACAAATAGAGGATTTAGCAACAATATCCATAAATAAACCATAAAAAGTTATTATTTTTCAAGGTGGTCACATTCTAAAACCAGGGATTTACGAGCAGGTGCTTAACAAGCTCATCGCAAAAGAACTAGCTGCGTCTGAGCAGCTAGTAAAAAAAGGGCCCATTGATAGTGCAGAGGCGGCTAAAGTGCTGGCCGATTATCTGGCCGAGATTATTTTCCAGGGCCTTGCCAACGTCAAGGATAAAGGTGGCCAGCTGGGCGATCAGATCACTGTTTGCAACGCCTTGATCAATACAATGGTAGCCAGGGTAGGGGATATTGACTTTGCCGCGATGACGGTGGACAGGCAAGCTCAGATGCTGCTTGCTATTCTAGAGACGCAAAATTCAGCTGCCGCGGTCAATGAAAAAGTTGATTTGGTCCGTCCGGTAACCTCCATTGCGGTCAGTTCACTATTTACAGGGTCAGTGCATGAACCCAGCATGTTTTCGGAGCTTAAAAAAGAGATTTTAAGCTCCGACCGGATCGACATGCTGGTTTCCTTTATCAAGTGGAGCGGCCTGCGGATTATTATTGATGAGCTAAAGGAATTTACCAGGCGGGGCAGGCTGCGCATCATTACCACCTCTTACATGGGGGCCACTGATGTTAAGGCTGTCGAGGCGCTGCGGGGGTTGCCCAACACTGACATCAAGATTTCCTATGAGACCAAGCGCACCCGGCTTCATGCCAAGGCCTATGTTTTTTCCCGCCACAATGGCTTTACCACGGCTTATGTGGGATCATCCAATCTTTCCAGCGCCGCCATATCGGCGGGACTGGAGTGGAATGTGAAGTTAACCCAAAAAGACCAGCCCGATATGATTAAAAAGATTGCCGCTACCTTTGAAACTTATTGGAACGACCGGGAGTTCGTTCCCTACCAGGAGGGGGATAAGCAGGTGCTGCAGCGGGCTCTCGGGGCTGAGCGCCAGACCGGTGGGGAGAATGTCATTTTTAATTTTGATATCACCCCCTATCCGTACCAAAGCGAAATACTGGATAAGCTGGAAGCCGAGAGAAAGATCCGGGGTCACTGGCGCAATCTGGTGGTGGCCGCCACCGGCACCGGCAAAACGGTAATTTCGGCCTTGGACTATAAGCAGTTTGGCAGTGAAAACCGTGGCCGGCCGGCCCGCCTACTGTACGTGGCCCACCGGGAAGAAATATTAAAGCAAAGCCTGGCCTGCTTTCGTACCGTTCTAAAAGACCCCAATTTTGGTGAGCTGTTCGTAGGGGGATACACCCCGGAGCGCATGGACGATAAAGATGTGCTTGATTACTTTAACCACCGCATCGCTGCTGAAATCCGTTTGCCCGAGGCCATAGAGCGAAAGCTGCTGTGCCCGTTCCAATACTTTGGCGTCACCGACACCGTGGATTTGGACGCCTTGCGCTGGGCCAGGGGAGGTTATGCAGCTTGATGTATTCCTCATCACCCTAAACAAAGCGGATAAGCAGTATTCGCCATCCACCATGTATGACGATTACTCCATCAATGAATGGCTGTTCCACTGGCAATCCCAGAGCACCACCGCTGAACACACACCAACCGGGCAGCGCTATATCAACCACCGTAAAAATGGCGGACGGGTGGCGCTGTTTGTCCGGGAGTTTAAAAACGATGCCGCCGGGGCCGCGCCGTACACCTTCCTGGGCCTGGCCCAATATGTACAGCATACGGGCACCAGGCCCATGAGCATTGTTTGGCGGTTAGAGCGGGCCATCCCGGCCAGGTTCCTGAAGAAGACTAATAAAATGGTTGTGGGGTAACACAATTGAAAAAAAGTAACCGCAGCCCGGGGGTATTCCCCCTCTGCGTTAAGGGAGGAGATTGAGGTACTAAATAATGAGCAATCTAAAAAAAACACTGCATAATATGGTAGATAATTTACCTGAGGATAAGCTATTATTAGTAAAAGAGTTCTTAGACGATTTATTTAAAGCATATAACGAAGACAAAACATGGCTGGAAGCCGACCTGGGGGAACTTCCTCCTTATGAATGGGAATCCAACAAGCCCTCCAAATAATCATTAATGAGGTAGTTACCGGTGAGAAAATTGCCCTTATCGGATACTGAAAACAAAGTATTGCATGGTTTCATAAAATGCTTAACTGATTTATACCCTGAACAAATAGTTTCTATTGATTTCCCGGTAGGGAGTGAAGAAAAATGATTACTCAAATCCATGTAAAAAATTATCGGAGCATTGGCGACGTTACTTTAAAAATGGGCAAGCTTACCGTTTTAGTGGGGCCAAATGGCTCTGGCAAAAGTAATTTTATAGATGTTATAAGGTCTGTATCCGAAATTTTACAATTCGGCCTTGATTCAGCTATAACAAAGAGAAACGGTATTGCCATGTTACGCAGGTGGTCTCCCAAGAAACCTTGTGATATAACCATAGAATTTAATATCAAAGGGGATAAAACCCAAAACCCCTTTACTGCAATATATGGCTTTGAGTTGAAAAGCGAAAGAGGCAGTCAGGTAAGTGTAAAAAAAGAGTATTGTACTGTTAAATGGAAGGGAAAAGTTGCTGAGTACCAGTATGAAAAAGGCATACCGGTTAAACCAGTGAGCACTGGTTTGACGCCTCAAGTAGGCGAAGACACATTTGTCCTTAGCGCTATTGCAGGGACTGAGCCATTTTCGTTTGTTCGCTCGGCTTTAGTGAATGTGAGTTTTTGTTCAATATTCCCCAATACTATCCGTGAACCTCAGAAACCGGGAAGAACCGAAGCGCTGGAGGAACATGGGTCAAATTTAGCCAGCGTATTGAGAAATATGAAAAAGCATGAAAGTAAGTGGTTCCCCGATATTAAGTCTGCGTTAAATAAAGTGGTTCCCGATATTAAGGATTTACAAGTTCATCAAGTTGGTGGTTACCTGGTTATAAAATTGCTTCACAGTGGCTTAAATGAGGACCACTGGTTTGATGCTTCCCAGGAATCTGATGGTACCTTAAGAGTACTGGGCTTGCTTGCGGCCCTTTATCAAGATGCCCCTAAGTCCCTGCTATGTGTTGAGGAACCCGAATTGACAATCCACCCTGGTGCTTTGGGCGTATTGACTGATATATTACTTGAAGCAAGTAACCGTTCTCAGCTCTTATTAACAACACACAGTCCTGACTTAATTAGCCGCCTGCCGGTTAGGTCATTGAGGGCAGTAGAAAAACTAGATGGCGTTACACTTATTAACGAAATTGATGAAACGCAAAGAAAAGTCATTGAACAGAGGCTCTTCTCAGCGGGAGATTTATTAAGACTGGAAGGTCTTAACAGACAGGTTGATGAAGGGGGGCAATAAAGTGGGCAGTATTGTCCCTATTGTTGAGGGAGATGGAGAGATTCAGGCTGTTCCAAATTTATTAAAAAGAATGCTTTTCAGACATGAATGTTATGACCTACATATTGCGAAACCTAAAAATGCTCATGGCTGTGGCAATTTAACATCCCCAGGGGGTATAGAAAGATTTATTCAGTTTGCTTTAATTCAGCCACGTTGTGAAGGGGTACTTGTTCTACTAGACGCAGATGAGGAATGCGCATATTCCCTGGCGAAAGAATTGGCAAGAAGAATAAATACATTAAACCCGAGTAAGCCGGTTGTTGTTGTGGCGGCCAAGTGTGAGTATGAGGCCTGGTTCCTGGCCAGTTTGCCAACGATGGCTGGAACTCAGCTCGAGGGGCGGCCGGGCTTACTCCCGGGAATTACTGTTCAAGATGAAAGAATTGAGACAATACGAGGTGTAAAGGAATGGCTTAGCCGGAACTTCCCCGAAGGTAGAATCTATAAGGAAACATTAGACCAGCTACCGATGACAAGACTAATAGACTTGGATATAGCTTTAGCCAAATCCAGGTCGTTGAGAAGAATGGAACATGCAATTGTTCAACTAATCGAACACCGGAATACAGGCGGATTTGTTTCGCCTTTATAAATCAAACGTAACGTTTGGGGAGTAGATAACAAAATGGGACCAGTTAGCCAGTATGTATTAAAAACTGTGGCCACCGAGCTGGACAGGCATGGTATTGTGGTCTGGTATGATGATGGTATTCATTTTTCTGATTTGGCTGATAGGCTGGCGGATGATAGAACTAAGCTCATAAAATAAAAAATCTTTAACTAAAGAAATATCATAGCTAGTTCCCCCCATATCAACGCCGATAAGGTTTTTATAACCACTCAGCTGACCGATACTTGTCATCGCTATAACCCCACCAGCGGGTCCTGACATAATCGCGCCGACTCCCAGCTTCCCAACGTAATCGACGTCCATCGCACCGCCATTCGACTGCATAATTACCAATTGTCCCTTAAACTCTATAGCCGGCAGCTTTAAAGTTGAAGCCAAAGACGGCTGGCCTAAAAGTACCAGCGTGATAACAGAGACTTGGGAGTAAAAACTGTGCTTGTTCCCAAGCAGGCTTCAGTGTTCTCCGCATATGGCTGCTTAATGTCTGATCTTTTGGTTTCTAAGCTGCACTCCTTGCAAAAATAGATGCGCCTCACCGTAGTACTGATCTTCATGCCAGCAGTGCACCCGGGAGCGCTCCTGCGGGTCGTAGCGCACTTCCACCCATCGTCTGTAAAGGCTTGCACTGGGCACCAGATACTGTAGATTGTTAAGGTGAATCAGCCCTGTTTTAGAAACCCGGGACCTAGCTCTAGGCAAGAACACCATAGCCAGTGCATTTTTAGATACAAACCGCCGGTACTCTTGGGGAAAGCTAAAAAACCGTTCTTGTGGTGTTTGGCCGGTGGATGAGTGTATGCGGCGGTGATAATCCTGGCCGATTAATGCGGCCAGATATTCATTAGCCTGGTCAATGGTAAGGGGTGGCTGATGCAAAGCCAGTTCACTTTCCAGGTGTTCATAAAAGAGGCGCAGGCCTTTTTCAACCTTTCCCTTGGCAGCGGCATCCCTTTTTTTGGTGTGTTTTATGTGACAGCCACCAGCTAAATGGTCTGGCTTGCTTGGTTAAAAACACTGTCAGGTCGTCTACAATTAGCGTGCAGCGTTTAAGGGAAGTAGCCATATATACGCCGGGTGATTGACTGGTCACGAATTTTTCCCCGGATTCAGGTAATGGGAATCCACCTGTCTCTTCCAACCGGCAACGCTCAGTTTCCGTGGCGCTAAGCCACCAGTCGACTAATTGGGCGGTATTTGCTTTGTTTAAGTGATACTGGCGGATAAGCTCCAGCACCCTGGCCTGTTCGTTGCCCTGGGGCAACCGGGCTAATTCCTGGGCCAGGCGTGGCCTTAAATTTCCCTGACCCAGTTCTTCTTTTATTTGCGGATCCAGGGCATTTAATAGTTTGATGCGGCGACTAACCCAGGATTTACTGCGGCCCCAAAGCCCACCTACCTGGCTCATGTTAAAGCCTGCTTTTATTAATGCTACCATCATGTAGGCTTCTTCTATGGCGCTGGGAGCCCTGGTTAGAAGGCTTTGGGTGCAGTAGATGACCATAGCGGTGCGCTGGTCAAAGTGGCAGACACGGCATAATATTTGTTTTTGCTTTAGCCTGCGCACAGCCCGGACACGGTAATGGCCGCTTAAGATGTAGTATTGCTCGTCTTCTTGAGGGTGCACTAAAATGGGCTCTAAAAGGCCGTTTTCCGCCCCATGATGTTCATCTGCTCCCCCCTGGCTGGAGATATGAAGAGAAACCTGAAAAATGCCCGCCGTTATTCCAGGTTTGCAGTGGAGAAAGGCGCGATCCCCATCGCGCATCATCTCCTCTTTCCGCAGTTCATGGATGATGGCGATAAGACACAGCGTGATCTGGCCATCTTTATGGGATTGGTGCTTATGGGCAAGTGTCAAGAAGTCTGGTGCTTCGGCGGCAAGATATCCTCCAGCATGGGCTATAGAAATGGAAAAAGCAAAGCAGCGCGGCGGGCAAGATCGGTGCGATGGTGGAAACGCTGCAGAAGTATAATGCAAAGAACCGCGGCATTTTCTTTGTGGTCAATTACGGCGGCCATGAGGATACCGACACCACCCGCATCAATGCCCAGTTCATGGAATGCGATAACCTGAGCTTCGAGGAGCAGCTTAAACAGATAGAGGCCTTTCCCGTCGAGCCGTCACTGATCGTCAAGACCAGGAAATCGCTGCACACCTACTGGCTGATGAAGGACGCCAGGGTCGAGGATTTCCGCAGGGTGCAAAAGCGCCTGATCGTACAGTTCCACGGCGACTCCGCCTGCCGGGCGGCCACCAGCGGTTGAAGGTACTGCTTGATTTGGGCCAAGCAGCAATAGACTGCGTAGTGGTCGAGCTTGATGAGCAGCGGGAAAAGGCCCTCAATATCGCCTTCAACAAGATTCAGGGCGAGTGGGATGAGAACAAGCAGGGATGGAGCTGTCCCCCCCGTATACTGCGACTTGGCGGTCAAGCGCTGGGAGGAATTTACGGGAAAGAAAGCGGTTATTTAGTGATGATGGAAGATATGCTTTACTAAGCGTACCATTTCTTTGAAAGGTGCATCTGATGAGGGGAATAAAATCCTTCTAAAAGGGCAATATAACCCGGAAAGGAGTTGGTTTTTCATGTACTGGAAATATTCTGTTGGCTTTTTCATAGCCTCCCTTGTCCAAGCTGCAATAATTGTTGGATCAGAATCACTTGGTATTTCTACCCTCGGTGCTAAAATAACTTTCGGGCAGCTAATTATCCATATTTTAGCCGGGCAAGCTGCCGGTTTTTTGCTTATGGTTATTATGCAGGGTATAACCGGTATAGCAAAAGCAAATTTTTGGTTGCTTGGTAGCATTTACGGAGCTATTGTTTGGGCAATATTAATTCCAATTAACTCTGCCCAAGGTACTATTAATGCCCCTTGGACACAAGGCACATCTACAATCATAGCAAGTTTACTCGCTTTTAGTGTTTATGGAATAATATCAGCTTACACCATTAAAAATTATGGAGAACAACACGTCAAAGCTTAACGTAAAGATATAATTTCAACTCATCTATCCCATTTTTACCAAAAAACACATCGCCAATCTATTGGCCGTTGTGTTTTTTTATCTTAGTGTTTTACGAAACGGATCACTCCTTAAGGGGTGTTTTTTATACTAAAATTGTAAAAATATAAAAGAAGGTGTGGGTATTGGATATACAAGAAATACCGCTTTCAAAAATCAAGGCGGCGAAATATAACCCGCATAAAGACCTAAAACCCGGTGAAACGGAATACGAAAAGCTGCGCCGCTCCATTGTGTAATCGCAAAAAGTCAAGCTTATTTAAAAATCTACTGCGGCCCGGTAAAACAAATGTAGTACAGTTTGTTTACAATGCGTCGCAACTGAAAAATAAGTTATAATGAATATTAAGTTATAAACTGTGCAACAACAACTTTTAATTTTGCTGCATCCTCCTTTAGCTATTGAACTAAAGAGTGGCCATAATAACAAATGGCTATAAAATCTTGTCAGCCGGAAATTAGCCAAAAATGTTTGACACAAACACTAATGGCAGTATTGAATATGCTATTCTTACGCAGGCTGCGTAAATCATCTGCCAGGAATCTATCCAAAATGCACCAGTCCTGTGGTATGTTTGTCGCACTCGGCAGCGTTCGGCCTTACTTATGGCGTTATGATTACAGAACTAAATAGCCAATAATCGTTCATCGCCCGGGCAACCTAAGATGTGGTATAATTAGGATAATCGTTTAAGGTAAGGATGTTAAAAATATGCGTTATTTATGCCCCTACTTAAAAGGAGAAGTGGAATTAACACCTGAGCGGGAAGATCATATTACCGAACGTCATCCGGAACTAATCCCCGAATATCACTGGTCTATTGCCCAAACACTGGCCGACCCCGATAATGTCCGCCGCAGTAGCAGGTTTGTCAACGCTCGTATGTTTTGTAAGTGGTTTGATGATGTTCGAAAAGGGAAATATGTTGTAGTAGTTGTAGTTTCCAATGAAATACCGGCAATTCGTCATTGGGTGATAACTGCATACATTACTCGTAATATAACAGGGGGTGTATTGGAATGGAAAAAAAATTAACCTTTCGTTATGACCGTGAGGTTGATATTTTATACATTGATAAAGTGAAGCCTTATTCAGAACAGGAAACCACAGAACTGGGCGACGATGTTATTGCCAGGTTAAACCCCATTACGGAGGAAATCGAGAATTTGGAAATATTGTTTTTCTCTACCCGTCTATTAAGAACTAATTTGTTTGATTTACCTATCGCGGCGGATTTACGTTTAGCTTTATCTAATGATTAAAAATTGTTGGGACAAGGGATGGATACCTTGTCCCATTTTTTAAATTTTAAACATCATTGGCAATGGGCAGGGCTACAGTGAAAATAGCCCCCGCGCCCCTGGCCCTGGACTTGTCCACTTTATAGAACCGCTCATATGCTCTATTTCCTCCGGCGGAATGCCCGGGCCATTATCGGCCACACTAATCAATCGGCGATATTCCTCGACCCCATCCAATCGGGGACATACCTTAATTAAAAAGTAATGACCAAAAAGCTAAGGTATATTCCCATTCCTTATGTCCCCATTCCTTAAAACCCAAAGATCCATAAATTGCACGGTTACCGTGCCGTCGGGGTGGTTCATCGTAACGGCCTCCCCTGGCGACGGGTCAATGCCGGTGCTTAATCCTCATAGCTGTTTTTGGTGGTTTCTATTTAGCTGCCACTTTTGCCGTTTCCTTGATTGGATTCGCTCAACTCAACGGATACCAAAATGGCACCCAATGCTCAAAGAAACAG
>JAENYQ010000091.1 GCA_016841675.1 Desulfotomaculum sp. | reverse complement strand
GTAGTTAAGCAGCCACGACGGTATCGTGGAGTCTTACCTTAAAAACCGTAAATAGGGGACACTTAAATCGCCTAATAGTTCTATAATACCATCAGTATAAATTAGCTAAGGTAGAAAAGATCATAGAGGGAGATTTTTCACGCGACGGTGCTATGGTTATTCTTTACCATAACACATAGTTTTTAGTTAGCTAATTTCACGCCAGGGGTGGCGTCAATAATTTTCCACTGGCCAAAGTTATGGGTAAAATATATTGTTTGCCGGGCGAATTCATCACCCCGGGAGTAAGGCATCCTATCGGGTTCGATAAATAGGATATCCACGGCAAAGACATCTTTAATACCAAAGTATTCACCAACATAGTATTCACGCATCATATATTTTAAAGCAAGTTGCTCGCGATTCATGCTCGGAAAATTTGAAAGGGACAATTTCCCTTTCAAATTTTCCAAAAGCCTGTCCCTGGATACGTTAAAAACTTAACGAACTAAAGAAAATGCTCGAAAAAATTCCGGTAAGCCTAATCGGCTTTCCAAAATTTCCAACAATGGGCCTGTCCCTCGCCTCGTATTGGGACTGGTTGTTGAACCCGCTGCGCTGCCAGTAACCAAATCTTGTTTTTTCTCATTGATAAATAGCCTCCTTTAAATTTGATTTGGTTTGTCTGGCTTTATGTTATAAAAAAAATGTCACGATTCTATCACAAAAGGTTAAAGGTTTTTTAACAAAAGATTTTAATATCATCAGTTTTGTTCTTTCAGGTGGGTAAACTTAAAAATGGTATAAGCAACTGCTAATCCATAGGCTATGTAACTTATAATATGGAACAGTACTGCTACTGCGTCTTGGCGCATTTGGGGTGACTAAAGACATAATAGATTTAGCTTTAATAACAAGGGATGTTTATCTATGGGTGTATTACCTAATTCCCCCAAAACAATGGACGCTTTACCACTGAGGAAATAAAACGACTTTGGCAAAATGAGTATGTGGACTACTCGCGCCCGCCCTATTGACATCTACCAGGCGGCAGTATTAACTTGATATGTAATATGATTTGTGTGACCGAAATAAGCGGTTGAAAGAGGGTTATCTGTTGAGCAAACTGGTGTTGAAATATGGCCTGGACGATGTCCCGCCGGTCAGGGAACTAATGCTATTCGGGCTGCAGTGGCTGGCCATTTCCGTGCCGATAATTATTATAACTGGTAACGTAGTGGCCGGGTTCCACTTTAACGACCCCTTGGGGCAGGTTGTCTACCTGCAGAAATTATTCTTTATTTCTGGACTGGCCTTATTCGTTCAGTTGCTATGGGGACATCGTCTGCCCCTGATCACCGGTCCGGCTACGGTACTGCTGGTGGGTGTGGTGGCTGCCGGAAGCAGCAATTTGGCTGCGGTGTACACGTCGATCCTGGCCGGAGGGTTAATTCTGTTTATCCTTAGCATTAGCGGGCTTTTTAGTTACCTGACCGGCCTTTTTACTTCTCGGGTGGTGGCGGTAATTCTGCTGTTAATAGCCTTCACCATGGCGCCTACCATCATGAGGCTAATCATGCCCTCTTCATCTCCGGTTGCTCCCCTGGCCAACCTTGGTTTTGCCCTGGGGTTCGTTATTCTCATGCTGGCCGCCGGCAGGTTACTTACCGGGATCTGGAAATCTTCGTTGATTATCTGGGCTGTTATAGCCGGAAGCTGCACCTATTTACTGTTGTTCCCCGGCCAGGTTATGACGAGCCAGGGTATTGACGCAGTAGCTATTGCCTTCTTAACTGACGTCAATCTAAATTTCAGTTTCGAGCCCGGCCTGTTGTTTTCTTTTTTGGTCTGTTTCTTGGCCCTCTCAATTAACGATTTAGGCTCTATCCAATCAGTTAATGAGCTAATCAAACCCGGTGATATATCCGGACGCATTACCCGGGGTATTTCTCTAACCGGATTGAGCAACGTCCTGTCCGGTCTTTTTGGGGTTATCGGCCCGGTTAATTACTCTCTCAGTCCCGGGATTATTGCCACTACAGGTTGCGCATCCAGGTTTACCTTGCTGCCTGCCGCCGCGGGATTAGTAGTCATTGCACTGCTGCCGCCGGTGATTACTTTTTTTGGTCTCATACCCCAAACGGTAATCGGGACGGTGCTTCTATACGTGTTGTGCTCCCAGGTGGCCGCAGGGATGATGGTTGCTTATAACGGGCCGGGCGGGTTTAAAATGGAGGACGGCCTGGTTATTGGCCTACCGCTGATGCTGGGTATTATCGTATCATTTTTGCCGGCCCAGGTGGTAAACACTTTCCCCGCCGCGTTGCGCCCGGTGCTGGGTAACGGTTTCGTGTTGGGCGTTCTGGCGGTACTGGTTCTGGAACATGTAATATACCGGGAAGGATAATCATTTTAGCCGGACACATGACATTGGTTAAGCATCCTGGACAGTTCCCCAAGGTTTATGCCCTTGCCATCTGTCCGCTGGACCGCGATTTTCGGGGTGCGAAACTTAAATAAATACTGTTAAACAGAATTGACCCAATTCAGGAGTAAAGTAACGGACCAGTACTTATGGTATACAAAAGTAATTATTACCCGAACGATGGAAAGGTGGTGAAATATTCTTATATAGCGCTGATGAATTTTTCCCAGGTGAATGTTACACTTGGCATATATTAGTGTGAAATTTAGGTTGCGGAGGGGAAAGACGGTAACTCCAGAAAAAAGGTGGAAGAGTGGTAGTGTGCTTTATGCTTATTATGACCGCCAGAACCGGACGCTTAATACCACTAGCACGGTATAGATTTCCAGGCGCCCCACCAGCATGCACAAGGCCAGAAGTATTTTCCCCGGGTCGGGAATGGCAGCGAAATTGGACATTGGACCCACGGCACCGAACCCGGGACCGATGTTGCCCAGGCAGGCAGCAACTGCGGTCAGCGAACTGAGCAGGTCGAATCCCATAGCGGCGATAACCAGCGTGCAGCCCATCAGGATGGCAAAATATAAGAAGAAAAAGGTCTGCACACTTTCCACCAATTCCTCGGGGATTACATTACGGCCTAGCCGCACCGGAATTACCGCTTTGGGATGACTGAGCCTGGCAATTTGTCGGGAGGCGGTTTTAAACATAATCAGGTAGCGTACATTTTTCATACCGCCGCTGGTGGAACCGGCGCATCCGCCAATAAACATGAGCAGGAAAATAACAGCCTGGCTTAAAAAAGGCCAATTGGTGTAATCAGCGGTGGCATAACCGGTGGTGGTGAGGATGGAAACGGTTTGAAAGGCCGACTGCCGAAGTGCTTCTTCTCCGCTATAGCTCAGGGAAGCTATTAGGTTGGCCCCAATTAACAGGCAGGCGCCAGTGGTTATTAACATGTACAGACGGGTTTCCGGATCTTTGAGATAGGAGCGAAAATCACCGTGCAGGGCAAGAAAATGAAAAGCAAAGTTCATGCCGCAAATGAACATGAAAAATATAATGATGTAATGTACCGCCGGGTTGGCAAAGGCACCGATACTGGCATTGTAGTTGGAAAAACCGCCGGTGGCTACAGTGCCGAAAGTTTGAATAAACGAGTCGAACCAGGACAACCCGGCTATTTTCAGGGCGACTAACTCAGCCACCGTGATAATTACATACAGCTTATACAACTCGCGGGAGGTCTGCGCCACTCGGGGCAACACCTTGCTCTTAGTCGGGCCGGGCACCTCGGCCCGGAACAGTTTCATGCCGGCAATTTTTAGCGAGGGGATTAGGGCCAGGGTAAGCACAATAACTCCCATGCCACCCAACCAGTGGGTTATACTGCGCCAGAAAAGAATACTTTTAGGCAGGCTTTCAACGTCTGTAAGCACCGATGCTCCGGTGGTGGTGAAACCTGACATAGTTTCGAAAAAAGCGTTAACCAAACCCGGAATAGCCCCGGAAAGTATAAAGGGCAGGGAGCCAAGCAGGGCCATGAACAACCAGCCGGCAGTGGCAATAACAAAACCTTCCCGGTAACCCACATCGTTGGAGTGCACCTGAATAAGGATTAGGGCAGCGCCAATTAAACCGATGACAATTACCGAGATCACAAAAGCCAGGTAAGCGTGCTCATGCAGGTACAGGGCGATACCCAGAGAAGGTAGCATGGCGGCGGCTTCACATAGCAATACCAGACCCAGGGTGCGTAATATCAGTGCATTGTTCAAGTCTGTACGCCTCCAAGAACCTAAAATTATAATCAGCAAGCGCCTTAATTTCAGACAATTATTTACCCTACCACAGGGATTATTGTATAGCTAATAAACATAAATTTGGGGTAAAGAAAATGATGATGTACATAAAGAAAGCATAAAGATTTAACCAGTTAATCGATCAATGGCGGAGTATAAACATAAACTGCCAATCTTCCTTGAAAAATGCCAAAAGGCCCTTACTACTCTTTAGTAGAGGGCCTTTGTCAACCAAAAACCATTATATGCTACCACGGTAAACATCTCTTCATAATATAAAACAATCCTCTAAAGTAGCCGATACCCTACCCCCGATTCGGTAATAATATGACTGGGTCGAGTGTGATCTGCCTCTATCTTTCTGCGGAGTTGGCCGATGAAAACCCGTAAGTAATGGGTGTCCTTCTCAAAGGAAGGCCCCCAGCAGGCCTTTAATAAATGTTTATGTGTTAAGACCTTCCCGGCATGGATGGCTAAATTTTTAATTAAGTCATATTCCGTGGGGGTTAGCTTAATATCCTCACCATTGACCGAAACTCTTCGATGAGCCAGATCAACAGTCAAATCATCAAATTGCAAAACCGGCTCAGCTGTTACGCCCACGGCATGCCTTAACGCTGTACGAATACGGGCCAGGAGCTCACCCATGCCAAAAGGCTTGGTTAAATAATCATCAGCCCCGGCATCCAGGGCTAAAATCTTATCATTTTCCTGCTCCTTGGCGGATAAAACAATTACCGGTGTCTTAGTCCATTCCCGCAGTCTGGTCAGCACTTGTAGACCATCCATATCCGGCAGGCCCAAATCCAGGATGATTACATCCGGGCGAAAGACAGTTGCTTCACTAAGACCCTGTAGACCGGTGGTTGCTTCTCCCACTTCGTGACCATGACCGGTTAAAGCTACCCGCAAAAATTTTTGAATTTGACTGTCATCGTCAATAACCAAAATGCGTGGCCCTTTACTCTCCATGTTCAGCTCCTCTTTCACTTGCCATTTCAATTACCGGTAATGGTTCATCCAAGGGTAAGGCAAATTTCATTGCCACGCCACCACCCGGTCTGTTAGTGGCCCATATTTTACCCCCGTGGGCTTCTACGAAGCCCTTACATATAGCTAATCCAAGGCCGGTGCCACTCACCAGACGGAGCGATTCTAAACGGTGAAACTTATCAAAAACTCTTTCCCTATCTGCTGCCGGTATTTCAGGTCCCCAATTAGATACAGCAATTTCAATTTCTTTCCCCTGGTGCCAGCCCTCAATGCTAATTGGGGTTTCCGGTTCAGAATATTTTAGCGCGTTATCCAATAAATTAACAAGTACCTGCTCAATTAAAATGAAATCTACGTTAATTAAAGGTATGTTATCATCGATGCTAATATCTACCGGTCGAGCTTTAAGGGACTCACCCAGACGGCTAACAGCAACACCAACTATATCATGTATCTCACACCACTCTTTGTTCGGTTTAACGAGACCGCTCTCTAGTTTGGCCATGTCCAGGAGGTTGTGAACAAAGCGGTTCATCCGAAGGGAACCCTGCAGAATACTTTGCAAAAGATCCCGCCGGGCCTCCTGGGAATAAACCTCATCACTTTCCAAAAGACAAGTAACCGACCCGATAATGGAGGCCAGGGGAGTTCTTAGATCATGGGATAAAGAACTAAACAAGGCAGTTCGTAAACGTTCCGACTCCGCCAGCTTTTGGGCTTCTCTGGCTTGGTCAGCCAGCTTAACTCTAGTCACGGCCATAGAGGCTAGCCCTGCAAATGCCTCCAGCATACGTAACTGTTCCGGCTCAAAATAGGTATCAGGATTTGTTGAACGTATACCCAGCACCCCACGAATTTCTTTGTCTGTCCTCAATGGCAGGTAAAGTCCTTCGGCAGCACTTAAGGTATCGGTACCTTTACCGGCCTTCTGTCCGACGGAAAAAACCCAGTTGGCCACCGCAAACTCGTTTTCATTGAAGAAATTTTTTTCACCGGTCTCAGAGCTATCCTTTAATTCCAACTTATGATCTTGCTCAGGCAACAAAAGTACAACCTGACCTTCGATAGTGTCGGCAACTTTTTTAACTATGCTTTTAAATACAGGCCCAAGTTCCGCCACCGCTGCGATGTCCCGGCTCAAGGAATACAAGGCAGAGACCCGGGCTTCTCTCCTGCGGGAGTTTTTTACTTGTTCCTTTAAGCGGTTGGACAAGCGACTATTAAAGAGGGCAAAAACAATAAAGAGCACAAAAGTGATTAAATAGCTAATATCGGCGACCGTAAAACTTAAAGTTGGGGGCACCAAAAAGAAATCAAAGGCAAACACAGCCATCACTGCTGCTGCTATGGAGGGCCTGGTGCCCCACCATACTGCACTTAGCAGAACGGGTAGCAAATACAGCATGGCGATATTAACCAGTCCCAGCGTGTTTTTTAATGGGGCGAAAAGAAAGGTTAGCATTACCATAATCGTGAGCGAAACCAAATAGGGAAACAGCGAAATTAGCTCCCTTGAAGATTGTGGTGTAGTTTTTAGGGTTGCTGCACGTTCCCGAATCAGTTTGGGATTACCGGGAATGACATGGACACTAATGCCATGACTGTGGCGGATCACTCTATCTACCACCGAGCCGTGCATGAGTTCCCATAACCTTGAATATAAGGGCTTGCCAATGATGATTTGGGAGACATTCCGCTTTCGTGCCAGCTCAAGTAATTCCTCTGCTACATCATTACCCGTAATATTAATTGTTTCGGCACCCAATTCCTCAGCCAAGTGCAAATTTTTAGCCAGTTGATCTTTTTCTTGCTCACGGATTGGAAATCTTCTGGGGGTATCTATATAGACTGCCATCCACTCGGCTTGCAATCCTTCCGCCATCCGCCTTGCTGTCCTAATTAACTGGGCGGAAAAGGGACTGGCGCTAATGCAGACTAAAACTCGCTCCCCGGTAGGCCAGGGTCCGGCAATGCCGTGCACTCGCATGTAGGATTCTACTTGACGGTCAACCCGCCTAGCGGTATAGCGGAGGGCTAATTCCCGCAGGGCATTAATATTGCCGGGCCTGAAAAACCTGTACATTGCTTCTTCGTCCTGTCCCGGTACATGGATTTTTCCATCATTTAATCTCTGGGTCAGTTCTTCCGGACGAATATCAACCAGTTGTATTTGGGTACTCTGCTCTAAAATGTGGTCAGGAACGGTTTCCCTCTCCGTAACCCCGGTAATTTGAGCCACTACATCGTTTAGTGTTTCCAGGTGCTGAATACTAATGGTAGTGTAAACATTAATCCCTGCAGCCAGCAGTTCTTGAACATCCTGGTAGCGGTGAGTATGGCGAGAACCTAAGATATTGGTATGAGCCAGCTCATCTATCAGGGCAAGCTCGGGCTTACGGTCCAAAAGGGCATCCAGGTCCATTTCCAGGAGTTCTCGATCCCCATAAACAATGCGCCGGGGCGGAACGACAGGAAGGCCTTGTAAAAGGGCCTCCGTTTCCGAACGTTCGTGTGCATCTACCCAACCAATTATTACATCTATTCCTTCGGCCAACCTTTCCCTGGCAGCCTCCAGCATGGTATAGGTCTTCCCCACACCTGCTGCTGCACCAAGAAAAACTGTCAGCTTTCCTTGACCTTCGTTTTCAGTGTTGGCCCAAAGAGTATCAGAACCCGCCCGTCTTTCTTCCATCATATTTTATCTCCTGTGTTAAAGGATCTAGGATACATACTATCCTTTCAATAGTTTACACTAATTCCAGGAGAATAAAGCCTACTTTCTGGAGACTATTACAGTCAGGAAAATACAAACACAAAACCAGCCTGGCCAAAGGTCCTTCCGGTAACTCCCTTAGGGGGCCTGACCACTAATAAAAAAAATTGAAAGACCGTCAGGTCTTTCAATTTCTCCTAGCATAAACTGGCTTATTGTTTGTTACCAATATACATTTCCCGTATAGCAAACTTTTGAATCTTCCCGGTGGGATTACGCAACACTTTATCAAAAAGTACTTTTTCCGGCCATTTATATTTGGCCAGCCCCTCTTGCCGACAAAAATCAAGCACTTCCTCATGGGTCATTGTTTCACCGGAGTACAGTTCAATAATTGCCATAGCTATCTCTACCAATCGCTCGT
Organism: Desulfotomaculum sp.; assembly: GCA_016841675.1. Classification (GTDB taxonomy): domain Bacteria; phylum Bacillota; class Desulfotomaculia; order Desulfotomaculales; family Desulfallaceae; genus BRH-c8a. The sequence continues at coordinate 5,626 of JAENYQ010000091.1, read as the reverse complement.
GTGGATAACCAATTACAGCTGCATCAGCAATTTTGGGATGGCGGTGCAGTAAAGCTTCAATTTCCACCGGAAAGATATTCTCGCCACCCCTTATAATTAAGTCTTTTTTCCTATCCGCAATATAGAAAAACCCGTCCGCATCCTTTTTAACCAGGTCACCGGTATATAGCCATCCGTCCTTAATGGTCTCTGCAGTAAGGTCGGGATTATTAAAATAGCCCTTCATTACCCGCGGTCCTTTAAGAACTAGTTCTCCCACATGTCCCACGGGCACATCATTGCCCATCTGATCCACAGCCCGGGCCTGGGTGTTAAATGTGGGTTTTCCTATGGAACCGGGTCTTTGAAGTACATCCTCGTCAAAGAGGTTGAAGCTTCCCCCCCCGCCACCTTCAGTTATGCCATAGATATTGCCAGTTTTAAAAGGAAGTATTTTTTTCATATCCGCAAAGAGTGAATGAGGCACCGGTTGCGCACCAATCAATATGCTTCCGGTAACATGAGAGAAGTCATACTGTGAAATATCAATTTCACCCTTTTTGATAGCATTAACGGAGTCAGACATACTTGGAACAGTTACCCATCCGTTATTTACCTTTTCTTCAGCAATTGTGTCCAAAAGCCACCGTGGATTGTTCATTTCCTTTAAGATTACAATAGTGCCGCCGGCCATATAACAGGGAAAAGACAAAAACAAACTGCCACTGTGATAGAAGGGATGGGGTGCCAGATAAACAGTGTGCCCGCCTTCATCGTAGCTTAAAGCGCAGCCGATACCTATATTATACAGGGTCTCATGAGCTTGGCAGACCGCCTTAGGCGGTCCTGTAGTGCCGGAAGTAAACATGAGCTCCGCTAGATCGTCATCATTTGTATCCACCAAAAGATCCGCAACGTCTCCGTTTTTTATAATCTCATCATAAGAAATCATATCTTCGGGTGTTTTCTCGCCGATACAAACATAACTGGCAATTGTTTTCATTTCTCCCTTAACCGGCTCAACCTTGGGCAAAAAGCCCGCCTCCATAATAAATGCCTTGGGCTGACAAACATCAGCTGTATATTTTATATCCTTGCTGGCAAAACGAAAGTTAAGCGGTACAACAGTTGCCCCTGTTTTTATTATTGCGTGGTAGGTAATCAACCACTCCAGACTATTCATTTGTAGATGAAGTACAAAATCGCCCTTGCCTAAGCCCAGTTGCTTGTGCAAATAATTAGCTACTTTGTTGGTTTCTTCATTAAATTTCTGCCAGGTCATTACCCTTCTTAAACCTATTGATGGAGTACGTTCAATAAGAAAAATTTTTTCCGGATACTTTTTTGCGTTTTCTATACCGTAACGTGCAAAATTCATGTTGCGCCCTCCCTTATTTAATTTACCCTGTCGGCATCCATAAAAACTTCCATGTTCTTTACATTTTTATTGACCTTTGCAAATAATACCATCTAGTATAATAATATACTTAATTATCTGACTTATAAATAATTATTTTTCGCAAAAAGCATTTAATTTTGAATATTAACATAAAGGAGGCAAGGGGACTGCTCTCTTGCTTCCTTTATTATACTGGAAACCCTCAAAATTACATGTCGCCTGCCACTGGGTTACCCCCATCGATTTCTTTTACCTTTTTCATGGTTACAGCTAGTTTTTTACTTCCTTCACCTAAAAGCAGGTGTAGGTGATTGCCCACCAAATTAAGAGAAAGTCACAAAATGTCACACATGTGTCATTTTGTGACTTTACTTTTGCTGCTTCCTCAACTAAAATCTAATTAAATTGCATTATACAAAAGCTATGAAAGGAAGAAGTAGATCAGTTTACATCATTCAGAGAGCAACCGGTTGGTGAGAGGTTGCAGATGTGCTGATTCGAATACATCCTGGAGCTGCTACCTGAAATTATAGTAGGGTTTGACGGGTACGCCCGATACAGCGTGTAAGTGCAATTGCACTTGTAGAGGGGAATATTCTGTGAGGAATTCCCGATTCAGAGGTGGTACCGCAGTTTCTGCCCTCTGTTCCAATTGGAGCAGGGGGCGTTTTTATTTCAAATAGTTAGAAGTTAGAAAAGGAGATGCTATAGTGAAAATTTATGATGAACTTTCAGCTCGTGGCTTGATTGCCCAGGTTACCGACGAAGAAGAAATTAAAGAACTTGTTAATAGTGGTAAGGCAACATTTTATATTGGATTTGACCCCACTGCGGACTCTTTGCATGTCGGTCATTTTATGGCATTATGCCTTATGAAACGCTTGCAGATGGCAGGAAATAAACCGGTTGTTCTTCTTGGAGGGGGAACAGGTTTTATTGGTGATCCATCTGGTCGGACGGATTTGCGTTCTGTGATGACACCTGAAACAATACAGCATAACTGTGATTGCTTTAAGCAACAGATGGAAAGATTCATTGCATTTGGTGATGATCAGGCCATCATGGTTAACAATGCAGACTGGCTCTTAAAGCTGAATTACATTGAATTACTTCGTGAGGTAGGAGCTCACTTCTCTGTAAATAATATGTTACGCGCAGAGTGTTATAAGCAGAGACTGGAAAAAGGGCTGTCTTTCTTAGAATTCAATTACATGATTATGCAGTCTTACGATTTTTATCACCTATTTAAAAATTATGGATGTAATATGCAGCTTGGTGGTGATGACCAGTGGTCAAATATGTTAGGTGGTACAGAATTAATTCGACGTAAGTTAGGCAAAAATGCATATGCAATGACCATTACACTACTTATGAATTCTGAAGGCAATAAAATGGGGAAAACCGCCAAAGGGGCTGTTTGGCTTGACCCCAACAAAACCTCACCCTTTGAATTCTTCCAGTATTGGCGAAATATTGGTGACGCTGATGTTCTTAAGTGCATACGCATGCTTACCTTCTTGCCACTTGAACAGATTGATGCAATGGACAAATGGGAAGGTAGCCAGCTAAACGAAGCCAAGGAAATTCTGGCCTATGAGCTAACTAAGCTGGTTCACGGTGAAGAGGAAGCACACAATGCAAAGAATGCTTCTCACGCTCTCTTCGCAGGTGGTACGGATGATTCCACAATGCCAACCACTGAGATTGCGGTTGAACAGCTGAGTGATGGTGTTATAGGCATAATAGATTTAATGGTCGCGTGTGGTGTAGCTTCTTCTAAGAGTGAAGCAAGGCGCCTGACTCAACAAGGTGGTGTATTAATTAATGATGTTAAAGTTGAATCTATTGATTTTGATATTACCTTGGAACAATTGAAGAACGGAGTTAAAATACGTAAAGGAAAGAAAACTTACCATAAGGCTATAATAAAGTAAAGAAATCCACGTCCCCCTTGTCTATCAAAACACATGTGCAGACGGTTGTTCTGCTTGAGAGAAAATAGCTAACGCTAATGACAAAGCGGTTTGGTAACCCCGGGAATATCCTTGCGATACCCGGGGTTATCAAACAAGTAATGTTGATGTAGAAATTCCCTGCCGATGCTCACTAGGCAGGGAATTTGACGTAAAAGCAGGAAAGAATAAGTAAGTTTTAAAGATAAAAGATATCTTAAAGATTATAAAGATTATTTTAGGTTGGTGCGTAATGAAAAAATGGCTTGTTACTACCAAAGGGGTCCGAATTTACAATTTTGCAAATCAGTGACTTGCATAATAAAGTTTTTGGAGATAACAATGAGCAATTGGTCAACACCGTGGAAAAATTAAATGCTGATATTATTGTTATAACAGGTGACCTCGTAGATAAAGGTACTGATAATTTTAAAAATGTTTTTTCCCTCATTGAGAGAATAACGGCCATTAATAATAATGTCTTTTTTGTATCTGGTAACCATGAGTGGGGAAACGCTTATACCGTGGAGTTTTTAAACGGTCTCCGCGAGCGAAATGTTACAATCTTAAACGACAAGAACATACAAATCGTGGAAAACAATATGACACTTAATTTAGTTGGGGTTGACGATGTCTCAAGAAATCATGAAAATTCCCAAATAGCATTCAATAGCGTTTACCAAGAACAATATATCATACTGCTGTCTCATTCGCCCGGCATCACGGAAAAATATAGTGACCTACGGGCAGACCTGATTTTAAGCGGGCATACTCATGGGGGGCAAGTGAGAATCCCATATATCGGTGCATTGGTGGCCCCTAACCAAGGCTTCCTCCCCAAGTTGGATAAAGGAACATACCAAGTTGGCCCGAACCAATATCTTTATATTGACAGCGGGCTTGGTACGAGTATTGCTCCGATACGATTTTTAAATCAAAGTCAGTTGAGTTTTATAAGAATTACCAATAACATTAATTTTATAAAGGGAGGTCTGTAGTATATGCCTGATACTAAAAAAGTAAAAGAGCTTATGTTACTGCCTGGCGAGTACCCTGCCATTAGAGATACCGATTCTTTAAAAGAAGCTCTGGAAACTCTAAGAGAGTATAGGGAAGGGCAAGGACACCACCACAGGTCCTTACTAGTGTTTAACAATGAAGATAAGTTGGTTGGCATTCTAACCATCCGAGGTATTATGGATGGTTTACAGCGCAGTATGATGCACTATGAGAATACGGAGTTATGGAATATTGGCTGGGCTGCTCTATATAGTAAAGACGGCTTTAAAAAATACAACATATCTGAAGTAAAGCAGGTCATGCGTCCTCTGGTAGAGGCTTGGGTGAGCAGTGACGACACTGTAAACACAGCAATTAAGTTGATGATGACTAAAAAGGTAAATATCTTACCTGTGTTTAAAGAAGGTCAAGCTGTAGGTATTTTAAGGCTAGTTGATGTCCTTAATTATGTTTATGAGCTTACTTAATATACGGGCTGGGTTGATAATTAAAATTGACAATATGAAAATTTATGATCATTTGCTTAGTGATGAAATAAAGCACATAAAGTTATGACTGTAGAGACAGAGAAACGTCAGCGAATTATAAACGCTGCCATAGATGAGTTTATGAAAGGCTACTGCAAAGCCAACACCGACATTATCGTGAACAATGCGGGAATATCCAAAGGCTTATTATTTCATTATTTCGGCACTAAAAAGAAACTGACTGAATACGACCTGATTATCAGGCACTACAAGCCCGATGATTAAGCCTGGGAAGCCCGGTAACATACAGGCAGCATTAAACCGGTGTGGCAGTCATCCAACCTGGATCGTCCCAATTACCGTGCCGCCCTTATTGATCTTAACGATGATGGAGAAAACGAGCTGGTGGTTACCGAAGGCAGTTATACTGACCCCGCCAGGAAAGAAGTGACTTTATGGAAATGGAACGGCTGGGGCTTTTCCCGCATTCTTTAGAGAATTGAGCGGTCAGACAAGGGGACAGGGATTGTCTAACAGACAAATCCCTGCCCGGAGAATCTGGATGACCTCCCCGGTCTTCCGGATTCTCCTAGATGGGGCCTGTCCCTTGCCAAGGTGACACGTTAACGCGCTAAAGTAATGTTAATATAGGAATTTCCTGCCGCTACAGCTTACTAGGCAGGGAATTTGATGTAAAAACAGGAAAGAATAAGCAAGTCATAATGATAAAAGATATCCTAAAGATGATAAAGGAAGAGAACGTATTTAGTTGCGTGTAAATGGTTAATACTACCAATAAAGGGAGATGA
>JAENYQ010000090.1 GCA_016841675.1 Desulfotomaculum sp. | reverse complement strand
CCCCGGCATGCGGCCCGACGATATGCCCGCCCAGGAGCTGTTCGGTTTTGCTGTCGGTCACCAGTTTAACCAGGCCTTCCCATTCGCCCAAAGCCTGGGCCATGCCCAGCGAATTAAACGGGAACGAGACTGTCGTGACCGCAAACTGCTCCTTGGCCTCTGCCTCGCTCATACCCACCGCGGCATACTACTACAGTTGTTTTGTTCGCCATTGCTGTCACTCCCTATTTCGCCATTTCCTGTTTAATCTTTTCTTCCATCAGCGGGAAATAAGTTTTGGCATCCATTAGTGCCTGCTTGGCACCGGCCAGGTCCGCGGGCTCAATTTTGTAAATCCACCCCTCCCCGTAAGGCTCCAGGTTAATCTGTTGGGGCTCGTCTTCCAGGGCACCGTTCACCTCTTTAATCACGCCGCTTACCGGCGCGAGCAGGGTCATGGTAGTCTTGATGGTTTCCATGCTGCCCATTTCCCCGCCCTGCTTACTTCGGCGCCGGCTTCCAGAAGCTCAACGAAGGCCACGTCGCCGCCGGTCTTCTGCATATAATCGGTAATCCCCACGGTAACCAAACCGTTTTCTTCCTGCTTTACCCAGCACTCGTCCTGGTGGTACAGGTAATCTTCACGGGCCCTAAAAACAAACTTATCGTAATTAACTTCCATATATCCTGCTTCACTCATCTTTAGACCGCTCCTCTACTGTTTTGTTTGGTCCAGTTGTTCCTTAACGGCGTCAATAATCAGATCCTGGTCCAGGCCGCCGTGGAACCTGGGCTCGCCGTTGATTACCGTCAGCGGCAGGCGTACCCGGTCCAATATTTTTTCCACCTCGGGATAATCTTTAATCTTGTCGGTCTTGACGTCAATGAAAGCACACTCCACCCGGTCACCAAAAACATCCTTTAGTTTGACGGCCAGTTCTCTGGCTTCATCCGGCATGGTTTTCGCGAGTTCGCCGCAGGCGCCCCCTGAACCGCAGCCTCACCCGCCGGAAACTACGGGTGCGTCAATGCCGAATACATAAACTCGGCTCTTGTTTTCTTCCATGTTAACTCCTCCTCGCTTGTGTTTGGTACTAGTTTGTTTGCATTAACCAATCCAAAACATAAAAATACTTTTATGCGTTGGGTTAAAAAAAGAGAGAAAAAACCTATAATTAATTGCTTATATAATAATCTGCCGCAAGCTTCATGTCAACGGTATTGTTGTTAAAATCTAAAGCAAACATCTCATTAATTGTTCCGAAGTCAGCCCACATCTTTGTGGTACAGGTAATCTTCCCTGACTCGCATAAGCCTCACTTTAATCCAGAATAGTAGTTTAAAACAATAGCATTATCCTTAGATATTTATTATAATTAAATAATAATTAAATTATATAGGGATGTTAGACTTATTTAGCGTATTTTATATAACGGTTTTTTGAACTAACATAAATGGAGGAATATTTATGAGAGGCTGTGCCAATTGCGGCCACGCATTTAATAAAATTAGGTTACGGTTACGACATGTTTAATGCCACACTTTTTGTCCTGGCGGCGATGGCTTTAACTGTTTCCTGGCACAAGGACCGGGTAAAAACCCGCCAAGCACTGCAACTGGCTAAGAAACAACTATTTAACCTGTTACCCAGCATGCTGGGTATTATCGGCCTCATCGGCTTGATGTTAGCTCTGGTGCCCCGGGAGGTTATCGCCGGTTTTTTTGGCAACGATAGCCCGCTAGGCATTCTAGCTATTTCTTTAGTCGGGTCTATCACTATGGTACCGGCGTTTATCGGCTTTCCCCTGGGTGCCTCATTAATTGACGCGGGGGTTAGCGTGACAGCGGTGGCCTGTTTTTTAACCACCGTGCTAATGGTGGGCGTGGTCACGGCGCCTATGGAAATGGAGCTTTTCGGCAAGCGGTTTACAATTTGGCGTAATGCACTGGGCCTGATGACGGCGCTGGTAATTGGCATCATCATGGGGGCGATTTTACAATGAAAAATCAATTGAAAAAATATCTGTTATTTTTGCTCGTGGTTATATCGGATGCTTTACTTTGGTATTACTATCCGGACCGGGGTGTGTCGGCCATCACCAGTGCCGCGGATTACCTGGTCGAGATGCTGCTATTTATACCGCCCATTTTAGTTCTAGTGGGGCTACTGGACGTCTGGGTGCCGCGTAAAATCGTAGAGAAACACGTGGGTCCTGAATCCGGAATTAAAGGTGTCATCATCTCTATCTTGGTGGCCACGGCGGCGGCCGTGCCCCTGTACGCTGGATTTCCGGTTGCTTACGCTTTGCTTAAAAAAGGCTGCCGGATGGCCAACGCGGTCATTTTTCTGGGCACCTGGGCTACGATCAAAATACCCATGTTAATGATGGAAATTAAATTTATGGGCCTGTCGTTTGCCCTGCTCCGCCTGGCCCTAACCCTGCCCGCCATTATTCTAACGGGTTACCTATTGGAAAAATTGCTGGCCGGGCAGCCGCAAGCGGATGTTCCCCCGGTGAAGAATCTTTAAGAAATGAGGTGTATAGATTGTTGGCTTTGAATATAAATAGGGTATCGCCGCTCTGGACCCGGTAAATGCTCGGCTCCGTTCTTTTTTCCGTCTCCTGTTGTTCCGGGGGGTTTAGGGATGGTTCCGGTATCTTTAAAGTGGCAGATTCCTTGATTTCCCCTCCGGGAGCATCTTTTTGAGCAGTCCGGGAGGTAAATAAAAAATTATCTTGATAGGCTAAAAACTATTCCGCCGATAAAAAATAACAGGGTGATAAAAAATAATTTGTTTTCCCGCAAAATATGCATGCTCTACTCCGCGATGTTTGCTTAAATTAAAATATTAGCCCAGATATTACTTGCCTGCAGAAGAAACGCTCGTGCCGCCAAGTGTGCTGTAGGCGGGCGCCCAGGGCTTCTGAAAGACCAGCTTGGTATATGAATGCTGGGCGGCCAGTTCTTTCAGCAACTGCTTCGCCTCGACCAAGGCAACCTCTGCGGCTGCCATATCAAGTTTGCCGATAAATCCAGCCTGGTACATCAACTCTTTGGTTTTGAGTTCATCCTCGGCCTTGGTTACTCCCTTTTCCGCAGATTTATAAGATTCCTCCAAGTTTTTTAGAGTATAATACAGGTCCCGCACCAGGAGGCGGGTGACGTCTTTGGCGCTTTGGGCGTCCAGTTCGGCCTGTTCCAATTCTGCCTCTCGGGCATCGTAGGGGGTATACTGCCCCTTGGCCCACGCCAGGTCGTTAATATATTCTTGAAGCTGCACCCCCTGTTCGGCCAGCCACACGGACGGGCTTCGTTCCAGAACTCGGTTTACCTCTGTGTCCAGGTTAGTCACTTCCAGCGGGTGAAATTCCAGTTCGTCCACCAACACCGGCCGCTCCTCGGACCACAACCCTACCAGTTGATTGAATTCCGTGTAAGCGTGATCCAGTTCATTTTGCGCCGCCGCCTGGTCGCTTTCCGCTTTATCCATCGCCGTCTCGGCCTGATCCAGCGCCATAATGGTTGTTCCGGCGGGGTTACCTTGGCCTAACTTGGCCACAATGCCATGCTGGTAGGCTACCCGGGATTGCTGCAGTTCCAGGCGGGCTTGCTCAAGGGCAATTTCTTTTACTTCCACACTTTCCCGGGCCTTTAAAACATTCCAATACAGCTGGTAGGTATCCAGGGCGATGCCATCAAACCGGGCGTCGTAACTCTTTTTGGCCATACGCCAGGTCAGGTCCGCCTGCAGTAAGGAGGACCAGGCAATTTCAAACTGCGAATCATAATAGACTGCATCTACGACAGTGGGGGTATAATCCAGCTGATTAGACGCCTCATCCCTAAGTGCTTCGGTGCGATCTATTTCCAATTCAGCTTTTTTTACCACTTCGCTGTGCTTAATCGCCTTTTCTATGGCCTCGTTTAGGGTAAGCTCGGGCCGCGCGGGTTCCCTGGCCAACGCTGGCTGCAGCCCATTGAACGTAAAGCTTATAATTATAATCGCGAGCAGTAATTTTTTTAACAACTAATCCCGCCTCCCATGTCAGCTATATGAATTAATGGTTACTCAATGCCGCCAAGTTATAATGCCTGGCAACGACAATAATTTTTAATATCCGGTTTTTATCGAAATTAAGGAGTGCCTGGCACCTTATTCGTTGCTTAACGCCTCCAGCGGGCTTAAGCCCGCTGCTTTCAGGGCCGGGTAATAACCGAAGAAAGTGCCGGTGAACACGGAAAAAACCAGCCCTAAAATGCCACCCAGCGGAGTCGGCATCGCTTGCAGATCAAAATACTGCATCAGGGGAACCACTAGAGCGCCCAGAGCCACTCCAATCACCCCGCCGGCCAGGCTGATGATGACCGCCTCCAGCAAAAACTGGAGCAGGATATCCGTTTTCCTGGCCCCGATGGCCTTTAAGATGCCGATCTCCCTGGTACGTTCCTTGACCGAGACAAACATAACGTTCATGATGCCGATGCCGCCCACGATCAGCACTATGGTGGCTACGATGACCAGCAGTACGGACATGGTGCGGGCTGTATCTTGGGCCGCAGCCAGGCGGCTGCCGGCATCCCTGATTATAAAGTCATCCTCCCCGCGGATGCGGTGCGTTTCCCGAAGCACCCCTGCAATTTCCCGCATGGCCGAGGGCACGCTTTTCAAATCCCTGGCCAGGGCGATCATGCGGGGATATACATTGGCGCTTAAAAGATATTTTTCCGCCACCACGTACGGCACAATAGCGCTTTCATCGGCATTTACGCCGCCCGTGGCGTCCCCCAGCCGCTCCAGTACCCCGATGACCTGGAAGTTGCGCCGGTCGATCTTGACAGTACTGCCCACGGCGGCAGCCGTATCACCGCCAAACAACTCTTCGGCCAGTTCTGCCCCCAGCACGGCCACCCGGTTTCTCTGTTCATTATCTTCATCGCCGATAAACGCGCCCGCTTGCAGTTTCAGGTTGCTCAGGGCCTGGTATTCGGGAAAGGCTCCGATCACATCACCCTGCAAAGTGACGTCATTGTAGCCGGTTTCAACCTTGCCATTAATAGATATGGTAACCATCCCCACCGACGGCGCTTTTTCCTTGATTGCCTCCACATCGGTTAGGGTTATGGGCTTCTTGTACACCGCATTCCCCTGGGCCGGCATGACGTAAATGGTGCCGGCGTTAAGTCTGGCAAACTGCTCCGCCACGGAAGCCTCACCGCCTTTACCCACGGCCACCACCAACAGAATGGTGGCCGCGCCCACAATAATGCCCAGGGCGGTAAGAAAGGCCCGGAATTTATTGGTGTAGATGTTGACAAAGACCATTTTGACTAACTCGCTATATTTCACGCCTTACCCCCCTGGCTGGCGGGCGTGGTCCGGATGATCAATTTATCTCCCTGCTGCAAGCCGTCAATAACTTCCACGTTACTGCCATCCGTGAAACCCGTTTTCACCTTTCGGGTTACAATTTCACCGGCCTCGTTATACATTTCCACTACCGTTGCGCCGTCAAACCTGTGTACCGCCACGTTGGGAATGTTCAACACGTCCTTTTTCTGTTCAATGATCAAGGACACGGCACCCGTCATACCGTTTTTAATCCGGGCCTCGGGCTGGTCAAGCAATACACTGACCTCATACGCAACAATGCCGCTGGGGTCTGAAACAGGCAATGCTTCAATGCCGCCAACCTGACCAGAAAATGTTTCACCCGGCAGGGCTTCAAATTCCACCTCCGCCGCCTGGCCCGGCGCCACCTCGGCAATATCCAGCTCCAGAACCTGGAAAATAACCGCCACCGCGTCACTGGTGGACACCACGGCAAATTGTTTGTCCGTATTATCCCCTCCGCCGGCTGCGGTTTCTCCCACCTTGCCGGCAATATAGAGCACCGTACCGTTCACCGGGGATTTTAAAACAGTATCATCCAGGTTCTTTTCAGCCTTTTTCAGGTTAACCAGGGCCTGGGACACGGCGGCTTCTTCGACTTGGATATCCGAAGTGGCCTGTTTGGTCGCTTCATAGGCATCCCGGGCGCTGTCTGCAGCCAGCTTTTTTAAAGCCACATCCTGCGCCGGGAAAATGTCGGGTACTTCGCTCATGGGCTGGTAAACCAGCATGGCGTTGTCCATTTTTTCCTTGGCCGCGATTAGTTTATTGTCATAATCATCTTTGGCCTTGGCCAGCCTGGCCTGGGCCACTTCGTAACCCGCCCGGGCGGCTTCCAGCTCCAGCTGGTATTTTTCCGCGTCCAGCCGGGCAATGATATCCCCAGCTTTAACTTGAACACCCGGATGGACGGGGATTTCCTTAATTACGCCATTGATCTGAAAACTAAGCCCCACCGTGGCCAGTTCGGCTTGACCATCCGCCACCAGGTTAATTTTCAGATCCCCTTTTTTTACCGTCACTTCCTTTATCTCTTCGACCACCGCCTGTTCACCGCTACCGGCTGCAAAGGAATACAGGCCAAGGGCAATAGAAAGACATAAAGCGGTTACTATGATCAGAAATGTTTTTTTATTTTTTAAGCCAGTCAGCTTTTCCGGTATATTCAAGTCAACTTACCTCTCTTTTCGCCGCAATATCCCCGGAGGACGGTATCACCCGGCCGTCCTGCAGGTAAATAACCCGATCGGCCTGCCGGGCCACATCAGGGTCATGGGTAATTAGCATCAGGGTGCTTCCCTGGTTGTTTAGTTGTTTAAACAGTTCCATAATCTCCGCCCCCGAGCGGGAGTCCAGGTTACCCGTGGGCTCGTCGGCTAAAATCAAGGGCGGGTCGCCAACCAGCGCCCGGGCGATGGCCACCCGCTGCTGCTGGCCTCCGGATAGTTCATTGGGCCGGTGGTGCAGCCGATCGCCCAAGCCCACCCTTTCCATGAGTTGAGCGGCTCGTTGCCGGGAGATATTTCTTTCCTCACCCCGGTAGATGAGCGGGATTTCCACATTGGTCAGGGCATCCAGCTTGGGCAGCAGGTTAAATTTTTGAAACACAAAGCCTATCTTTAGGTTGCGCAGGGCGGCCAACCTCTCATCCGGGTGCCCGAATATATCTTCCCCGTCCAGGAAATACTCACCGGAATTGGGCCGGTCCAGACAGCCCACGATGTGCATCAGGGTGGATTTACCCGACCCGGAGGTGCCGGTAATGGCCACAAATTCCCCCTCGGACACCGTTAAGCTTACCCGGTCCAGTGCTTTCAGTTCCAGCAAGCCGTTTTTATATATCTTGATAATATCCTTCATCACCAGCATAAATTAGCCCCCAAATTACTGGCCGTAACCGCCCTGGTTAATTTGTACAAATTCAGCCACCGCCTCACCATCGCTGGAAGGCTCACCTTCCAGCCATAATTTCAAGATATCGCCCTGTTTGATTTGGGAGATATCCACTTCCGAGTCTTCACCGCCAGAATTACCGGTGGCTACCACCGGTGTGCCCACCGGGATGATCAGTTCAGTCGTTTCATCGCTGACTTTGAATCTCTCTTCCCGTTGCTTTGCTCTTTCTTCAGGGCTTAAAGACTGCATTTGATCCCGTAACGCCTCTCGTTCTTCCTGAGACTGTTCCAGAGAGTTGTTTTCCACTTTAAAAACAGTCAGTTTGTTGCCCCGGATTGTCTTGACCTGGCCCCATAAATCCGCCGACCTTTCGGGACCGCCCCACCGGGCCATATTTTGCACTGGCTGGTCGGCGCTGCCGGACTGGGTATCGCCGGCAGCGCTGTTACCTGAACCACAGCCCTGAAGCAGGGCAAATGCCAACAAGCCAACAAATATAATAATAACTTTGCCAATGCGCATTAATGATTCCCCTTTTTTAATCTGAAAATAGCGGATGCTGTTTTCATTCTCGATTTTGAGCAATGGCTCGTATAGATTTAATTAATGATGTGATGGTTTACGTTTCAGTTGGCAAGGCGCCAATGGTAAAGCTAAAGGTAGATCCTTTGCCCACTTCACTTTGTACACTGACAGCACCACCGTGGGCCTCCGCAATTTGCCGGACGATGGCCAGCCCCAGCCCGGTGCCCCCTAGGGCGCGGGAACGGGACTTTTCCACCCGGTGAAAGCGTTCCCAGATATGTTCCAGATCTTCCGGCGGAATGCCGGGTCCCTGATCGGCAATACTTACGGTGATGTTATCATCCTGCACCTGCGCCCGCACCACTACCTTCCCGCCGGGGCGTGAAAATTTTACGGCATTGTCCAGCAGGTTTACCAGCACCTGTTCAATGCGGTCCTCGTTGCCCAGCATTAGCGGTAACTGATCCGGAAAATGCCTGTCAACAGTTATCTGCTGCTTTTCGATAAGCGGCCGTAGTTTTACCAATACCTGGTCCATAAGTTCCGACACGTCTATTTCGTTCAGGTCCCATTTTTCCTTGCGCGATTCAATCAACGACAAATCCAGCAGGTCGTAAATTAATTTGTTTAGACGCAGCGTTTCCCGGTGGATAATAGTCAAGTATTTATTGCAGTCTTCGCTAGGAATAGCGCAGTCCAGCATAGCTTCCACATAACCCTGGACCGAAGTTAGGGGGGTGCGCAGTTCGTGAGACACGTTGGCCACAAAGTCCCGGCGCAGTTGATCCAGTTTCTTGAGTTCAGTAATATCCTGCAGCACGCCCACTGCTCCAAAGCCATTACCTGCCTGTTCGGCTAAAGGAGAAACATGGGCCAGGAGATAGGTCTGCCCGTCATCCGGCGTATATTCTTTGCTGCAAGTCTCCCCGGATGCCAGTGCCACTGCAAGCAGTTCTTTTAACTGGCTGTCGGGAACAGGTTCCCCGTAGTTTTGGGTCGTTAAATCGGCGGATTTCCCCAACCCGAGGGTGCGGGTCGCCCGTTTATTAAGCAAAATCAACCTGTTAGAGCTATCCACGGCCACCACTCCTTCGGCCATGTTAGCGAGGATGTTTTCGATTTTCCCCTTTTCCAGGTCCAGGGCGCCCACGGTCTCTTGCAGGGACATGGCCATCCGGTTGAAATTTTGCGCCAGGTGACCGATTTCATCATTGGATTTTATCTCTATTTGCTGTCGATAATCACCGGCTGCTATTTGTACGGTAGCCTCACTTAGCCGGCGTAGCGGCCGGGCTATGGAACGGGATGAATATAAACCCAACAGGGCAGCCAGCAAAAGGGCGGGTATAGCGGCATAAAAAATTAAACTGCGCACGGCCTCCACAGCATCAGTCACATCCGCCAGCGGAGCCGATAAAAATAATGCTCCCGCCACTTCACTATTTATCTGGACGGGTACTGCAGCAAAAATAACCAATTGTTCAACCCGTGAAGTGTGCCCCCGCCGGGACACAGAATCTCCTTGTAACAACATTTTGGCATCCGAGGGCTCCAGCCAGTACATCCGGGGAATATTTACAAATTTATTACGGGCTATCAAGGTAAGATAATCCCTGTCAATCATCACAACTCGGCTATCCAATAAGCGGTTTAAAGTGTCCACAACTTCATCTGCAGGTAGGTTCTGCTCGTTATTCTCAGCTATAATCTGCGCCACTTCTCGGCCTTTATTGAGTAACTCCGCCTCTTTCGCTGAGTAATAGTAGTCACCCAACAGGTAGGACATGGCCATGCCCAGCACAAGCAAAGTGACTAAGGTGATAGCGATGTATGTAGACATAAGCTTGCTGAATAAATTTTTAAACATTTAACTTCCGACCTCAAATTTATAACCCCGGCCCCAGACTGTTTTTATGTAACGCCGGCCTGTATGGGCACCCAGTTTTTCTCTTAATCGTTTAATATGGGTGTCCACCGTACGTGGATCACCCAGGTAGTCATATTCCCAGATCTGCTGCAAAAGCTGCTCCCGCGTCAAGACCTGGCCGGGATGGCGGGCGAAATGCCATAAAAGGTCAAATTCTTTGGGGGGCATCGGCACAACCAGACCGTTCATCTCCACCTGTTTGGCGCTGTTATCGATTACCAGGCCGGGCCATGTAATCAGCTGGGTGTTTTTTCTTTCATCCGCCTGGTTGAGCCTCCTTAAAACGGCTTTGACCCGGGCCACCATTTCCCGCGGCGAAAAGGGTTTGGTAATGTAATCGTCCGCCCCCATTTCCAGACCCAGCACCCGGTCCAGTTCATCCCCCCTGGCGGTCAACATAATGATAGGGGTGGAACACTGTTTCCTAATTTCCCGGCAAACTGACCAGCCGTCCATTTTGGGCAGCATAATATCCAATAGAATCAGGTCCGGATGGCTGCCGGGAACTTTTAGCAAGGCTTCTTCTCCGTCTAAGGCCATTGATACCTGAAATCCTTCCTTTTCCAAGTATAACCGGAGCAGATCCCTTACTGGTTCCTCGTCATCCACCACCAGGATGATCCCCAAAGACTCCTGCATGCATGTCACCTCCCCGTGCTTATGGTGGAGAAGGGAGTGAGCCATACATTCAGCTCCTCTCCCTTCCTGCAAGTAAAGTATTTATTGGGTACTGCCGGCTCCAAAGCCTCCCCTGAAGCCACGGCCCATTTTACCTCTGAAATTGGCCATCTGATCCAGCTGTTCCTGGGTTAGCAAAGATTGACACTGCTCCCGGTTTTGCTCGGTAATGCTTAACATTTTGTCGCCCAGGTCGTTGAGCTCCTTGATCTTGGCGTCTATTTTAGCTTTGTCCGGGTTTTGCTGCAGCTGCAGTTGCCTCAATTCCTGCCTGTTGTCCATCAGTTTAATGCGCAAATCACGGGTTTGATTATAGGTGTCTTGGTTAAGCTGCTGCATTTCCGCAATTTGCTGGTCGGTTAGGTTCAGGGCGTCCACCGGGCCAACCATATTATCACTGTTTAGCATGCGCGGACCGCCGCCCCAACCCATTCCGGCCGCCGATGCTACTTGGGCAATTCCGAATACCAACAGCACTGTTACGGCTATTAGGACTGCTATCTTCTTTTTCACTGCTCCACCTCCTTTCCTGCATATTACACAGAAATTTTTTTACCGATTTACTGTGTTATCTTATTTTAGCCAGTAATTGTGAACAAACTGTGAAAAAAATTAGGAGAGTTTGCGAACTATATTATCGGATTGTTCTCACAAAGTGTAAAAACCGGAGGCGCACTGATGGTTATACTAATGCCATATGTACCTGTTTAAACAGCTTTTTATAAAATATCAGGACAAAAAAATTTAATTATTTTAGACCATTAGAAGGCGGTTGGAGACCTGCTGCTTCGAAAACATCATTAGTTACTGTTTTTAATTTTGCTATCTTTATGGTTCGTTGAATTTGTTAAATAAACTAGGCAAACAAGAAAAAAAGTGGGCAGGTCTTTAACCCGCCCAACTACTCTATGTCCTTTCCATGTTTCAGCAGCACTTGCTATTGCCACAACCGCAACCAAGATCTACGATCGGCGCTGTTGTCTTTTCCGCTAAACCTAATACCTTAAGTGCCGCTTGACGGATTGCCTTGGCAGGGATGTCTTCATATTCATTACCTTCATAAATTATTGTTCTACAGTAGGTATCAGCGCCCAATAAATCAGTACAGGATTCACAGTAGTTCTCTGCTACTTTAATATCCAGGACCTCTTCAATGGGAACGCCGTTAAAAAGGACCACATTTGATTGGGGAATCTGGGTGTCATCAAGTTTGGTCTCAATGAATTCCACTTCGATACCCCGGGGTTGCAGCGACCTAGTTAATCTCTTTACTTCATTATGCAAATTTTCACCTGTATCATAACAACGGTTGCAGGTATCCCCGGCTACATCCAAGTGCTTCCATTCAATTATAAGTTTGTTTTGCGCACCGGAGGCTCCGCAACAAGCATCGTTTGCTGATTGCAATATGTTACTATCGGTTTGGCCTGATTGTTTATTTTGCATGGCCGCATAAAAACGTTTTAAGTTGTCCGGCATGATATATTCTTGCTCTGTTGAACTTAAAGGGTGGCGTACACCTCCGTACACTTCCTTAAGAATTGCTTCAATGATCATGGCTTTGGGCGGAACGGTGTAATCCTTGCCCTGATAAACCCAAACCCGGCAGTCTACATCATCACCGCAGAGATCACCGCAAGACTCACAAAGGCTTTCCTTTACCTCCAGTTGAATATCACGCCCGTTGACCCGGATAGTAGGTGAGCTTACAAATTTCCAAACCCTGGCCAACTCCTCGTTATGCACATTGATTTTGTTCACCACTACATCAACGCCTGTGGCTTGAAGCACCTTGGAAACCTCTAAAACGGCTTCATCAAGGCTTGAGTCGGTTCCCTGGCACAGGGTACAAACACTTAAATCCAGGTATAAAAAGTCAATAATCATTTGTTTTTGTATATCCTTAATTTCACTGCAGCAGTCGGGACCACAACAACCTCCTGAATTTTGGACCATTACAATCCACTCCCTATTTTTTAGTTTGATAAACTTATATATAAAGACGGCAGACAAAACAAAAGGACGCACATACCGCGTCCTTTATATCAACAAAATTTACATGCACTGCTTTTATGTTTGTAGTCTATAATACTGCCTGAACGGTCAAACTCTAAATCACAGCAGCCTAGCAGCATCTCTTTAAGCTTTCCCCTGGCTCTCTGCACCCTGGACTTGGCCCCGGTTAATGAAATTCCCGTTCTTTCGCCGAGTTCCTTTTGCGTCAGGTTTTGAAATTCTGTCAAAAATATAGCCTGTTTGTATTTTTCCGGTAAGTGGCCAATCATGGTTTTCAAGCAATTAGCAATTTCTGCATTAGCGTTTACATCGGACCAGGGTTCGATTACCAGATTATCTGGAAGTGTGGTTAAAGCTAATGTTCTGTCTCGTCTGCGGTAATAATCAACAATCGCATTTCTTGTTATTCTATAGATCCAAGGCTGGATTTTGTTTTTGTTTTGCACACTAGCGATATTGTTATGAATCTTATAAAAGATATCCTGCAAAATATCCTCTGCGTCATATTCATTTGGGACACGTTGTTTAATAAAGTTTCTAAGTGGCACGTTAGTCTCATGCCAAACGTTTTCAATGATTGCTGGCAAATTCTCCATCCCTTCTATATCTAACTTCATTTTTTAGATTTCACCTTCCCCCGCGATGCCTAAGTTGCATCAAGTTTTCTTGATTTGTGAAGTTAAAAAAATCAAGTCAGGTTAAATTCCCGGTTTAATTGCTCTGTAAAGGCCCGGATGGCTTTGAGATTTAGTTTATACATTTTCCACTTGCCCCGGGGTTCCTCGGTAACCAATCCTGCTTCCACCAGTTCCTTCATGTGGTAGGATACCCTGGATTGAATGAGACCCAATTCGGCCATTAGGTCACAATTGCACAGGCCGGGGTTGTTGTTCTCTTCCCCTGGCAGGGCGCAGCACCCAGCTTTGCTTTTTCCGGCCAGCATCAGCAAGATTCTATAGCGTATGGGGTCACCCAGGGCTTTGCTAATTTTTACGGTGTTATTCATGGGACTATCATATCAATAATATTAGATGTATGCAACAGATAGTAGAATTAAAATAATTGACAGGCCATTTTTTTTAACCTAATATACATCTAAGGGATATGTATTGGTGGTCAATGCACGGAGGTGCTAATATCAAATATCAGACGGAAGAATACTGGAACAGCCTAATTAAAATGAGTTTATCACGTTTTTTTATCCTACGGGTGTTGTGCTGCCGCTCGCTGCACGGTTATGAAATTACTAAAGAAGTGGCTGCCTTAACCGAAGGTTGCTGCGCTCCCACCGAGGGCAGCCTGTACCCTGTTTTGCATGAATTTGTGCAAAACGGACTGGTCACTTCGCAGACCCAGGTGGTCAACAACCGGGAGCGCAAAGTTTATACCCTTACCAGTCAAGGAATTCAAGCCTATCAAACGGCCACCGATGCCTGGGTCAAGGCAGCTCGCTATATTTTAAAAGAAGTCAACAGTGATGACATAGACCAGGTGTAATAGGTATAATTGGGGAGGCTGACATATGTTCGAGCTGAATAATTTAACCGAGGCGGGCAAGTTTTTCCTGGTTATTGCCGGGGAACTGGTGCTGTTGTTTATCGGCGTCACCTTTCTAGTGGGGCTGCTGCAGGAATTTATCCCGCCCGAAACGATCCAGAA
>JAENYQ010000089.1 GCA_016841675.1 Desulfotomaculum sp. | reverse complement strand
CACCAGCGGGCGCAGCGGAGTTTGCGGCGCTGCATATAACGCGCCCACCCCCTTGGGGCCGTGCACCTTGTGCGCACTCACCGAGAGCAGGTCCACACCCAGTTCCTTGGGGCGGATGGGCAGTTTGCCATAGGCTTGCACCGCATCAACATGCCAGAACAGACGCCCCCCGGATTGGCGAAAATCTGCAATAACAGCGGCTAGGTCAGCCAGCGGCTGAACCGTGCCCACTTCGTTATTCACATACATGGTGGACACCAGATAAGTATCTTCCCTTAGTTGCGTCTGCAGGTGCTGCAGGTCAATAACCCCCGCTTGATCCACGGGCAGCAGGGACACATCAACCCCTTGCTCCTTAAGCTGTTCGCAGGCATTGAGCACAGCCGGGTGTTCCACCATCGTGGTAATTACATGCCTTCCCCGCCGGCCGGGTGCCAGTCCTTTTACCGCCAGGTTTATGGCCTCGCTACCGCCGCCGGTGAATATAATATCCCCCGTTGCGACACCCAAGCTTAAGGCCACCGCCTCCCGGGCCCGGGCCACCGCCCGTGCGGCCTCCACCCCTTTGCGGTGCAGAGAAGAGGGGTTGCCGTAAATTTCATCCATAGTCTCCACCACAGCCCGGGTAACCTCCGAGTAAGGCCGGGTGGTGGCGCTATTGTCCAGGTAAATTTCACGTACAGTCATGCCTAACCCGCTTTCCGCCGGAGAATTCAGTTAATACAGCGACACACAAGTACTTGTAAAAAATGCTTGTACAAGTACTGATGGCGAAAATGAGACGTCCTGGCAGCAGGCGTGTCCCTTTCTATATTAACAGCTGTCATAGCACTAGTTACTAATCCATAGTATAACGTATTCCTGACATCGGTCAAGAAAGTCACACCCTCCCCAACAACTTGAAAAGTAAAAAGGGTACAGGCATCCTTTTTCAAAAACCGAAAAAAGCAGCCCGTCCCCTTTTTGCGTATACTTTCCTTAACAATAAAAAGTCGGGCGTTATCCGCCCGACTTTTTATTCCTCGCCGTATTTTCTTACCTTTCGGTAACCGGATCTATCCTCGGCAATGGTTTGCAGCGAATCGGCGATGCTCTTAAAATAAAATATAAATGGCACGGTGATGGCTATTGAAACCGCAGTCAGGGCCCACAGCCCGGCATGGGGATCACTGGGTGACTGCATATCCCTAAAAAACATCTATCGTACACCTCCTTAAATTTAAGGGGAACACTTACTATAAAAGTGCCCGACTGCACAGCCGTTAATACGGCACATTTTTTAACACTTTTAAGTTAAAAAATGTTTAAAAATACACAACAGCAGCACCGTACAAGGTACGCTAAATCCGACACATGTTTTGCCTATGCAGGATACAAATGACCGTTGTTGAATTATAATACTCCAGATACTTGTTTGCTCAAAATTCTTTTATAGCGCATCATACAACCTAGTCAGGAGAAACTTCTATGCCCTATCCCGCCAAACAACTTTGGCACCTATTGATTGCAGTTGGAATGTTAGGGTTATTCGTAATCATGATTTTCTGCTTTACACTGGGGCCTGCCAATATCACTTTCGGGGAGACGCTAGTACTCCTTTTAGCCAAGATTCCGTTTTTGGGGCAGCTGTTTGACCTAAGCCGCTATCCGGAAACCCACCAAGTCATCCTGTACCAGGTCAGATTGCCCAGGGTTATCCTGGCTGCGCTGGTGGGGGCGGCACTGGCCGCCGTGGGAACCACGTTCCAGGGCATATTTAGAAACCCCATGGCAGATCCCTACATCATCGGGGTCTCTTCCGGGGCGGCACTGGGTGCTGCCATTGCCATTGTTACCGGTTTAAGCGTTATGCTGGGCATGTGGGCGCTGCCGCTGGCTGCTTTTTTAGGGGCGGTGCTTTCCACCTGGCTGGTTTATAACTTGGCCCGGGTAGGCGGCAGGGTGCCGGTGTACACGCTGCTGCTGGCCGGGGTGGCTTTAAGCGCTTTTATGAGCGCGCTGATGTCCTTTGTCATGATTGTCAACGCCAGCGAACTGCAGCAGATTATATTTTGGATGCTGGGCAGTTTTAGCGGCCGGGACTGGTCCCATGTCCTGGTGGCGGCACCGGTTATTATCCTGGGCATCATTAGCCTGTGGGTGTTTTCCAGGGACTTAAATGCCATGCTCTTTGGCGAAGAAACAGCCCAACACCTGGGCATTGAAACCGAAAAGCTAAAAAAAATTCTTTTGGTCCTATCTGCCATTACCGTGGCTGCCGCTGTATCGGTAAGCGGTACCATAGGTTTTGTAGGGCTAATTATTCCCCACATGGTCAGGTTATTTACGGGACCCGACCACCGCATTCTACTACCGGTGGCAGCGCTGACGGGAGCCTCTTTCATGGTCATCACCGACACATTTGCCAGGGTTGCCCTGGCCCCCACAGAAATTCCCGTGGGCATCATTACCGCCTTTTTTGGCGGCCCGTTTTTTATTTATCTATTGAAGAGGAAAAAAAGCAACTTGTTTTAAAAAAGTCTGCGACATAACACCGGATCGAAGTTTATGAGACTTACGGGGGAAATAAAATGATTCCTCATATTGCAGTGGAAAAACTATCCTTTAAATACGGCGCAAACAAATCCGTGCTGGAAAAAGTCTCTTTCAAGGTGGAAAAGGGCAGTTTTGTATCCATCGTGGGGCCAAACGGTTCGGGCAAGTCTACGCTGCTTAAGAATATCTCAGCCTCACTAATACCACAAAAGGGCCAAGTCTTTCTAAAAAGCGAGGATATTTTTAGCATCAAACCCAAAGAACTGGCCGCTAAAGTAGCAGTAGTACCGCAGGAAACAATGATTCAGTTCCCCTTTACGGTGGAAGAGACGGTGCTGATGGGCAGAATGCCGCACCAGCAGCGGTTTCAGGGTGACACACCGGAAGACTTGGCCATTGCCCGGTGGGGTATGGAACTTACCAACACCTGGCATTTAAAGGACCGCCTGATTTCCGAAATCAGTGGCGGAGAGCGGCAACGGGTTATTGTCGCTCGGGCACTGACCCAAGAACCCCAAGTTCTGCTGTTGGATGAACCAACCGCACACCTGGACCTGCAGCACCAGATGGAACTATTGGAGTTACTGCAAAGCCTGAATAAAACCGGCCAGGTTACCGTACTGGCCGTATTGCACGATTTGAACCTGGCATCTCAGTTCAGTGAATACGTGCTGTTGCTGTACCAGACCAAAGTATTTGCCGCCGGCCGGCCCGAGGAAACCCTTACTGCGCATAATATCCGCCAAGTTTATGGTATTGAAGTCATGATCACCCCCAACGAAATGACGGGCCGCAACAACATTATCCCAATGGCCAGAAGCACATCTAAGCTGCACAGCGGCAAAAACTACCGCCTGCACCTAATTTGCGGCGGCGGTACCGGAACATTCATCATGGACAAACTTGTCCAATACGGCTACCAGGTAACCTGCGGCGTTTTAAATATTGGAGACAGTGATTGGAGCAAAGCCAAATCTCTGGGGCTGCCGCTGGTTGAGGAGGCACCATTTACCGGTATCAGACCGGAAATTTACCGCAAGAACCAGGAACTAATCAACCGGGCTGATGCCGTAGTGCTGATGCCTATCCCTTTTGGTACCGGTAACCTGGGCAACCTGGAGCAAGCCAGGAACGCCGGCAAAGAAGGAAAAACAATAATCCTGGTGGGTAACAGCGATTTAAGTAGCAGGGATTTTACCGGCGGCAAAGCCAGCCGGGTGTACCAGGAAATGCTGGATGAAGGGGCCCATGTGCTCAAAGAGCCACGGGAAATCTTTACCCTGCTAAACAGCCTCAGCCAGCAGAAATAATAAGCGGGGTGTAACAATTGAAGCAAGTTTATAACACCGCCGACGGCCAAACACTCTGGCGCAGCCAGAACTCTATGGTCATGAATTTTGCCGAAGTCAGAAACATCGCCGGCAGTTCTGTGCTAAACGGCGGGATACAGCCGGGTATCGATAGCATTTTTAACCATACCATGCCTAAGGCCATTAAAACCGCGGAGGACATGCCTGGTGGCGGCGTGGCCCGCTATATGGAAATCACCGCCCGGCAATTGGGGCTGGACCCAAAAACCAGTGCAGGATTGCTCACCTCGGCTAGAATGACCAACGCCGCGCTGAAAACCATTTGCTTTCGCGGCCTGGAAGTACGAGTTGTAATAACGGCCGGAATCGATATCAACGGAGTCAGGATTGGTGACCCATCATCCTACTACGAACAAGAGGGTCAATTTATCTGTCCTTCCGGAACCATCAATATTCTGCTTACCATAAACGCCAACCTTCCCCCGGAAACGCTGCTTAAAAGCGTTATCACAGCCACCGAGGCTAAAACCGCCGCGCTGCAGGAACTGCTGGCCCCCAGCAAATACTCTTTCGGGTTGGCTACCGGCTCGGGAACCGACGGCATTATCGTGGCCGCGGACCCGGCCTCACCTCATACGCTGACCGACGCCGGCGGGCATTCCTTGCTGGGCGAGCTGATTGGCCGCGCCGTGACTGCGGGGGTTAAAAAAGCGCTGGAGCTGGAAACGGGGCTATCCCCCCAAAGACAGATGAACGTTCTGGAGCGAGTTATAAGGTTTGGCATAGACATCGATTATTTTTTGCAGCGGGCCGCTGCAAGTTATCCCTCACTAGCCACCAGCGATGAATTTAGGACCGGCCTGCTCAAGCTGTTTAACCAACCTCAACTGGTGGCCTTGGCCTCGGCGGTAATCCACCTGCAGGACCAGGTATACTGGAGGCTGTTGCCGGAAAATACGGCCTTTTGCGCCGCCCAGTGTATACTACAAACCTCGGACATGCCCAAAATACGGCCGGGGGAGGTGCCCACCCGAGCCTTAATCGACCTTTTAGTAGACTGGTTAAATAATACGGCGTACCGTGAATTAAAGCATCCTCTATAAAATCAGCAAGGAGGCCGGTATATGTGGAAAAGCATTAAGTATTTATTGGCGGCGGCGCTATTGTTGGCGCTGGCCACAGGGTGTGGCGGCGGGCCCGGCAATGCCCCGCAGGACCCTGCCAGGGACACGGGAACGGAAACAGCGGGTCAAGCCGTTTATCCGATTACCATCGTGGACAGCCTGGACCGGGAAATAACCATGGCCTCAGAGCCCCAAAAAATAGTTTCCCTGTCACCGGCAATTACTGAAATATTATTCGCTATCGGGACCGGGGATAAAATTGTGGGGGTTACCAACTACTGCGATTACCCCCAAGAGGCCCTGGACAAACCTAAGATTGGCGATTTTACCAACCCTAACTTGGAAGTAATTATTAGCAGCGAGCCTGACGTGATCTTTATCGCCGCAGGTATCCAGGTGGATTTGGTGAGGCAGTTTGAAGATTTGGGCATCAAGGTAATAACCCTGGACGCCAGCAGTCTGCAGCAGGTCTTGAACAACATCGAGACGGCGGGCAGGGTTACCGGAAACGTCGCACAAGCCACCGAACTGGTTACTGCCCTGCGGCAGAGAATTGGTGCCGTGCAGGAAACAATCGCCCGGGCCGCAAGTAAACCGGAAGTGTTTTTTGAGGTCTGGGACGACCCTCTAATGACTGCCGGCCCCGGTTCCTTTATTGATGACCTAATCAGCATGGCCGGAGGCACCAACATCGCCAGCGACACGACTAAAAGGTTCGCTGAATTCAGCCGCGAAATGCTGCTGGAAAGAAACCCCGAAATATATATTTTAAATTCACACGCCCATACCCCGGATGACGTAAAAAGCCGACCGGGTTACTCAGGCCTGGAAGCCATTAAAATGGACCGCGTTTATACCATTGAAGACGATCTGGTTACATTACCCGGGCCCAGGATAGTTGAAGGCCTGGAGGAAATGGCCATGATTATTCATCCGGAATTATATTAATCGTAGGGGCACCATTCACCTAGCATATTTAATCGGGCACCCGCAAGGGGTGCCCCTACGGCAACGATTTGTTGCGCATATTTTCAGGGAAACCTTAAAAAACAGGTAACGCCTCACTAAGGGCGTTACCTGTATGGCCTTAGACAGTATGATTTTTAACCGTCCCCACAACAACTAAAGTGCTGCGCTGCTTTGCTCACCTGAGGACTTCCTCTGCTTGATGTAGTTATTTAAAAAGACCACCCGCTCCGGATAGAAATCACTGATTACCCGCATCACCAACCGAGCCAGTCTTTCGGGGTGATGCCGCACCAGGTCGCCCTCCTGAACCAGTTGGCCCGGCACAGGCTCGGTACCCAACTCACGCACAGCATCAAGGTCCGGCACAACGGGGGCCGCGCCTCCGCGAAGATAGCGACCCAAAAGACGGGCGGGAACACTCTCGGTATTGACAATCATATAATCAACTACATTTTTACCGGCGTGATCGGTTAGGGCTTTTAGGTGCCCGGAGGCACTGTACCCTTCAGTTTCGCCGGGCTGGGTCATCACGTTACACACATAAACCTTGGCCGCCCGGGAACGGCTGATCGCCTCGGAGATTTCGGGTACCAGCAGGTTAGGCAATATACTGGTGTAAAGGCTGCCCGGACCCATGATGATGGCATCGGCCTCCCGGATGGCCTGCAATACTTCGGCATTGGGACAGCAATTTTCAGGCTCTAAAAAGACACGTTTGATCTGACCACCGCTGGCTGGAATTTTGGATTCCCCGCACACCACGGTGCCGTCATACATCTCGGCACAAAGCTGTACCTGGGACAGGGTCACCGGCAATACCTGGCCGCGCACCGCCAGCACCCGACTAATGCCGCGCACTGCCTGATCAAAGCCACCGGAAATATCACATAGAGCGGCCAACAGCAAATTACCCATGTTGTGGTCTTTTAATACCCCGGATGAAAAACGGTACTGCAGCAGATCCTCCATCAGCGGCTCCCTGTGGGCCAACGCCACCAGGCAATTACGGATATCCCCCGGCGGTAAAATGCCCAGTTCACCCCGCAGCCGCCCGGAACTGCCCCCGTCGTCGGCCACCGTAACCACGGCGGTAAGGTTGCCGGTACACTTCTTGAGACCTCGCAGCAGCACAGGAATCCCGGTGCCACCACCTATAACCACCACTCGCGGCCCTTTATCCAGATAGCGGCGAGCAAAAATTTCATCCACCAGGGCGTTGTCACCTGTCATAAATGGCCCCACCAACGACTGAAATACCCGGCGTACACCGTACACCGTCATGGCAACGCCGGCCAGCATTAATATTAAGCCCGGTACCCAGGCCAAATGTCCTTCCATGATGCCCAGCAAGACTCTTTCGGCAACAACCCTGGTGACGGGGAAAATTCCGCAGGCCACCAGGAACACACCGGCAACCACAATTATTGTACCCAGCACCGCCAGGGCTACCCAGCGTTTAACATTCATCCCCGGGTACAGCCACTCAATTCTCAATAATGTGCACCTCCAACAATTTTGGGAGCGCCCGATTATAGTAGTCAGGAGTCCTGAATTCAGGATTCAGGATTCAGTAGTCAGTAGTCAGTAGTCAGTAGTCAGTAGTCAGAATATGAAAACCCGTGAAGCGTTACATGGGGAACATTCCTCGCCTCTAAAGTCTGACCCAATTAGTAAGGTGTTCCCTTTTCTATTAGTTACGTACTGCATGGCCCGAAGGTGAAATTGTGATTCGGTTTTTCCGAGTATGAGAATCACGGTTTGGCGTCGCGTTTTAGGCGCGGAATGTTTCCATAAACATAGCATGTCTTGAGACATTCTGACTCCTGACTCCTGAATCCTGACTACTGACTCCTTAATTCAGATCACCCCGTTTTGCCGATATCCCGATGACGCACCGTCACCCGGGAGTCCTTTTGGCGCAATATATCTCCCAGCCGGTTAGCCAGAGCCACCGAGCGGTGCATCCCGCCAGTGCAGCCGATAGCAATCATCAGGGTTGTTTTCCCTTCATCTATATATCGAGGGATTAAAAATTCCACCAGATCGGTGAATTTTTCCATAAACTGTGCAGTAACCGGAGAGTTAAAAATAAAATCCCGTACCGGCGAGTCATTTCCTGACATGGGCCGCATCACCGGGTCGTAGTGCGGATTGGGCAGAAACCTTACATCTATGACCAGGTCACTGTCCAGGGGAATACCGTACTTGAACCCGAATGATATCACTGTAATCTGCAACTGGGATGCTTCGGCATCATATTCAAAAAGATCGGTCAGCTTCCCTTTCAACTGCTGGTTACTCAGGTCGGAGGTGTCAATAATCTTACCGGACCGCCCCCGGATTTCCTCCAGCAGCTGGCGTTCCTCCTGTATATTGCGCAGCACCTCGCCGTGCCTGCCCAAGGGATGCCGACGGCGGGATTCCTTGTAACGCCGCACCAGCGTTTCGTCCGAGGCTTCCAGGAATAACACCTCGAAGCTCACGTCACCCCGTTCCATTTCATCCAGCACTTCGGACAGGGTTTGAAAAAATTCGCCACCCCGGATATCTACAACCAATGCTATATTATTAATATGCCGGCCCGATTGTGCACACAGCTCGGCAAACTTGGGGATTAGGGCGGGCGGCAGATTGTCCACACAAAAATACCCCATGTCCTCCAGGCAGCGCAGCGCCTGAGTTTTACCGGCCCCCGAAAGGCCGGTGACAATAACCATTCTAGCAGACATCAATTCCCACCCCTTACCCTTTTTATTTCATCATTTAACAACAAATTCCTGCGTCGCGTCAGGTTTTTTATGTCATAATAATTTTTTATCAATCGATTTTTGCGCGCATTGAGCACCTGTTCCGGCGGCACATTGTATTTTTCCAGCAAAGCCGCCCCTTCGGCCAGATTCCCTACGGCATTCGGAAAATGAGCATCACTGTTTACCACCAACGGCACATCCCGGCGCAGCGCCGCCTGTACCACCTCATCCCGATAGTAGCGGTGTCCCACGTTTATTTCCATGGCACAGCCTGATTCAGCGCACGCCCCGGCTACCGCGTCCAGATCCACTGCCATCATCAAATCCGGGTGACTGATGAAGGTCAGCGGGTAACGCCGGATGGCCTCTACTAAAGCCACAGTATTGGCCTCGCGCATCTGCTCCCGCACCCGGGGAGTTGCCCGCCCCACCAGGTTGGGCAAAATCCAGGTCAAGGTCTGCCACCAGGGCACACACCACACCTGGGGATGCAGGCCGGCAATAACAATATCCAGTTCCTCAATAATCGGCCGGGGAATGTCCAATGCACCGTTTAGCCCAATAACGTTGGCCTCGGCCCCAACCAGCACCCGTACCGGATACTTTTTGCTCAACCGGGCGGCTTCCTGCTTAATTTCCAGGTACACTTGAGCATCCCGCACGCCGATAAACATCGCCCGGGGACCGTGGTCGGTGATGGCCACCTCTTCCAGCCCAAGCTTCGCTGCGGCCATCACCATTTCCTCCGGGGTGGCATGTCCATCGCTATAAGTAGTATGCATATGCCAATCGGCGTATAACCGCACCCGTATTTTACCTCCATCACTAGTCTTGGTTGGAAATAGGTTTTTAAGTCGCATGGGCTAAAAAAATTGGGGTGTGTACACCCCAAACTTAAAGCTATTGTATCACAAACATACGTAAATCAATACATCAGGTTGTCCCAACCCGTCCCAACCCAAATTAACATTCTGAAGCAGCATAGCTGCACCTTGACAAATGCTGGATAAAACCTTTATAAGTAAAGTACAATAAAGAACGGATACTTATTAAAAAAAGGATGTGTTTTAAGTGCAAGAGCTAATCAGCATCGATATCGGCCACCTGTTAAAAGAGGAAGGCAGCGCCGATTTTGTGGCGTATTCAGAATACGAATTATTCGGTGCCCAATACGGTGATTCCTTCAGGGAATTTCAGGCCTCACTACGGGATAAACAGTCGCCCATGACCCTTTCCCTGGCCGAGGATCAAGCCATTCCCGGCCTTAAACAACTAGCCGGGGAGTTGGCTCAAAAGTATGAGAATGTGCTGGTACTGGGTATCGGCGGCTCAGCGCTGGGAGCCCGGGCCATTATGCAGTTCCTGCGCGGGCCTTACTACAACCTGGAAAACCAGCGTCCCCGGCTGTTTATCCTGGATAACCTGGATCCCGCCCTGGTGACCCAACTGGAACAGATTATCGATATGGGCAAGACCGCCGTAATCTATGTCAGTAAGTCGGGTTCCACTCCGGAAACGGCGGCGCTGTTTATCCACTTCTACAGCAAGTACCGGGAAGCCGGGGGTGACGTGAAAGACATCGTCATCTGCTGTGATCAGGCCGAAAACGGCATCAACCGCATTGCCCGGGAACTGGGCTGCCACCTGCTGCACATCCCCCGCAATCTGGGAGGCCGGTACTCGGCACTTTCCTCGGTGGGCTTTTTGCCGGCGGAAATCGTTGGTATCGACAGCGCCGCCCTGCTAGCCGGAGCAGCAACGATGCATAATTATATTGCGGAAACCCCGCTGGAAGAAAACGCGGTGTTTGCTCTGGGCGCCTGCCTGTTCGAGCTGGCCGGCAGGGGTAAGTCCATCCACGCGTTGTTCAACTACAGCAGTTTTCTTTACGAGTTTGGCTTGTGGTTTGTCCAATTGTGGGCGGAAAGCGTAGGTAAGAAACTGTCCCTGGATGGAGAGGTTGTCCACGCCGGCACCACCCCGCTCACCAGCCTGGGGGCTACCGACCAGCATTCCATACTGCAGCTGTTTAAAGAAGGACCCCCGGATAAGGTTTACGGCTTTGTTAAGGTAGATGACATGCCCGGGGAAATTAAGCTCGGCGCCGAGTTCACCGGTGAAAAAGAGTATGCCTATTTTGCCGGTCATAATATGGGCGAACAGCTACACATTGAGCAGCTGGCCACCGAAATGAGTCTGTTTGGGGCCGGAAGGCCCTGTTACAGCATCACCCTGCGGGATATCTCCCCCGAAGTGCTGGGAGCACTGTTCTACTTCTACGAAGCCCTGGTAGTGTTCAGTGCCTCATTGTGGCGCATCAATCCCTTTGACCAGCCCGGGGTTGAAGAAGGCAAGAATATCACTTACGCTCTGATGGGCCGTGAAGATTACAGCCACCGGCGCGAAGAATACCAGCAGGCGGTGGAACAGTACGACCGGGAACGCCGTATTTTTCGGGTTTAAAAACACCGCGCAAAGCAGTGCGGTTCTTGGTTAAAACTTGGTTAAATAAAAAAAAGACCGGGACGGCAACCCGAGGCTACTGACAAAGTCAATTATTATAACAGGATTGTCATCGCTATGAATACAACAAAGTGAAGTACCTTGTCATTAAGCAAGCCTGTCATTGCTATGAATATAACCGGTAACCGATGTTTTATCCGTTTGTCTTCAAGGCTTGTATTATCTCCGCCGTGGCAGGGTCGTAGGGAACGGCCCCTGTGCCGTTCCGTTCCAACGACATCGCTGACCTGTGGACGGAACGCCACAGGGGGCGTTCCCTACAATTAGCCTTTTTCCCGGGACGCTAAAATAGTCATTGTTATGAATACAGCCAGCAAGTTGTATTCGTTTATTGTGGTGCGGGTACGCGTGGTAATTCTGAGCGCAGCGAAGAATCTTAAAGATTAGGCCCGAGGCCGTTATGGACATCCACTTAACCCCCGGTGTTCAACTCTGGCTGAACGAGTTCAGGACGGCCTTTTTCTTTGCCAGCCGCTCCTGGCCGGGTGGCTGCACTTCCATATAATCCTCAACATAAGCCCGCAGCACTTCGGCGGTGCCCCAGGCCTGGGCGAAACAGCCCCGAGGGGTCACCGGCTCGTCGCCGTCGAATATCTCCGATACGTGCCCCACACCGTGCTGACGCAGGTGCTCACTAAACGGAAGCAAAAACCTCCCGGTCTGCTCCCGGGTCTGCGAAGTGTAACCATAAGCTTTGCGGTAAGCGGTGACAAAAGGCCCCATCAGCCAGCTCCAGGCAGTACCCTGATGGTAAGCGCCGTCCCGCTGCAGTTGGTCGCCGCCGTAACGGCCCCGGTATTCCGGATGGGCGGGCTCCAGGCTGCGCAGCCCGTAGGTGGCGTACAAGTTTTGCCAGGCGCGGGCCACCACTTGCCGGGCAATCTCACCCGGCACGGGGCAAAAGGGCAAGCTCACCGCAATGACCTGGTTGGGCCGGAACCGGGTGTCGGCTCCCTGCGGCGCAACCACATCGTAAAGGTAACCGCCCTGCTGGTAATAAAAGGCCCGGTTAAAACTCTCACCCACCCGGCCGGCCAGCCCAGGACGGGACACCTGTTGGCCAAACACACTGTCCAGCAATTCCAGCACCCGCAGCGCGTTATACCACAGAGCGTTAATCTCCACCGCCTTGCCGTGCCGGGGCGTAACCACCCAATCGCCAACCTTGGCATCCATCCAGGTAAGCTGCAGCCCGAGTGCGCCGGCTGTAATTAGCCCGTCTTCATCCATGTGAATGTTAAACTCGGTTCCCTCTATGTGCCGGTCAACAATATCCCTTAATACCGGGTAAATATGTTCCTGCACAAAATCAAAATCAGCGGTGTATTCCAGGTACTTGTAGACCGCGTGGAAAAACCACAGCGAAGCGTCCACGGTGTTGTAGGCCGGCTCTTCGCCGGCGTCGGGAAACACGTTGGGCAGCAGGCCGTTTTTGGCATACCGGGCAAAGGTAAGCAGTATTTCGGCGGCGTCACTGTATCTGCCGGTGACCAGGGTCAAGCCCGGCAGGGCAATCATGGTGTCCCGGCCCCAGTCGTTGAACCAGGGGTAACCGGCAATGACTGTCTTGGTACCGGTGGAACGGCGCTCGACGATAAATGCGTCGGCGGAAAGGGCCAGTTGGCGGACCAGTCCGTCGTCCAAGCCGGTCTGCTCAGCCAAATGCTGCAGCCTAAGCATCTCTGCGGCCAGCAGCGCAGGGCCGTCCGGAAGCGGCGCTGCTTCCTCAACACTGGCCACCACCGTGACGGTCTTTTCTTCCCCCGGGGCCAGCCGTACCGCAAATTCACCGGGCAGATAGTGATCTTCATAGGGGTGCTGCCCCCGCTCCTGCTCCTCGGTGTAAAACATCCCCCGGTACCAACCATCGCCGGGCACGTATTCCCCTTCGTTTATGTATAGCTGCAAATCGGGCACTTCCGGGACAGTGCTGATACACGTGCCCCGCTCCAACGGCTGCTGGTTGAACGAAACCCGGCCCGCTTCGGTAGTCCAATGAAAATCACGGCTGTTAACCAAAGGCCGCAGGTGCAGCACCGCCGGCTGGCTGCCGTTGATCACCCGGTACATAATTACCGTAGTGTTTTGGCCGTACACCATGAACACCCGCTTTTCCAGGAACATGTCCGCGAAACTGTAAGTGAACAGGGGCAGGGGGTCCAGCGCCACCCGCTGCAGGTGGATAGAGCCGGATTCAACCACCCCGTCGCCGGTGTGGTTGACAGCCAGGTTGTAAAACAGGCCGCCGACCTCAACCCGCTCATCCAGCTTGGCTAACAGCACGGTGCGGCGCACCGGCGGAGTCAGGGCGGCCACCAGCAAACCGTGGTACTTGCGGGTGTTGGCCCCAATTAAAGTAGCCGCGGCATACCCGCCCAAACCGTTGGTCACCAGCCACTCCCGGCTGATGCCCTGCTCAAAAACCGACCAATCTCCCTTGCCAAAATCCAAATTCACAAACCCACCTCCGGGGAAAACTTTTAATGCAGTATTCAGGAGTCAGGAGTCAGGAGTCAGTAGTCAGAATAAATTCAAGACAAATAACAAACCGTTCTAACATTCTGAATTCTGAATTCTGAATTCTGAATTCTGACTCTTGCCTTCTGCCTTCTGTCTCCTGACTACTGACTACTGACTACTTTCCCTTAGTCCTTTCCAGTGCCAGGGCCACCGCGCCCATCGCCCCGGCGTCCCCGCCCAGGGCCCCCCGTACCACGCGCACCGCTGCCAGC
Organism: Desulfotomaculum sp.; assembly: GCA_016841675.1. GTDB lineage: Bacteria > Bacillota > Desulfotomaculia > Desulfotomaculales > Desulfallaceae > BRH-c8a. Next base: position 188 of record JAENYQ010000089.1, on the reverse strand, counting down.
GATGATTCCAGCGTCCGGCGATGCACTTCCGTTAACATGGCGTCCCAGAGCGCGGTTGTCGACTGTATGCAACCGCCCCCCAGCACCACCGCCGATGGGTTAAGCAGATTGATTACGCCCGCCACGACAATGCCGAGGTACCGGCCGGCATCCCGCAGGCTTACCCCAGCCTCGGCGCCTCCCGCCAC
>JAENYQ010000088.1 GCA_016841675.1 Desulfotomaculum sp. | reverse complement strand
GCTCAAAAGTCTGCCCGATATTAAAGCGGGCTGGGAAGCTGCCCCGGGGGCGAATGCCGAGCGGCCCGTACGCCGCCGCAAACGCCGGCCCCGGCGCCAGGAGCAGGAAACGGTCCAAACACCGGCCCCGATCGTGCTGGACGATTACCAGGAAAAATCCATCGCCGCCCTCTTGGCCGGCCATTCCGTATTGGTGGCCGCCCCTACCGGCACCGGTAAAACGCTGGTGGCCGAACGACTGGTGGATCGCATCCTGGAACAGGGACGCGAAGTGATTTACACCTCGCCCTTGAAGGCCCTGTCCAACCAAAAATTCCGAGACTTCACCAAAATGTACGGTCACCAGCAGGTCGGTTTGATTACCGGTGACATATCCATTAATGAGCGGGCCCAACTTTTGGTGATGACCACCGAAATATTCCGCAACTGGTGTTTTTCCAATCCGGACTGGATGGATAACATCTCCCATGTGATTTTCGACGAAGTGCACTACTTGGATGACGTAGAGCGGGGCACCGCCTGGGAGGAAAGCATAATCTTTGCGCCGCCTCACATCCGCATCCTGGGCCTTTCGGCCACCGTGCCCAACATCCACGACCTGGCCTGTTGGATGGAAGAAGTGCGGGGCGAGAAAGTAGTAGTGGTGGAAGAGTACCGCCGGGCAGTGCCGCTGGTAATCAACTGGCTCACGCCGGACCACGAAGTGCTGGATGAGGAAGAGGCCCGGGACGAGATCGAGGCGCTGCGCCAGGCGGGCAGCCGGCACCAGTATATGGGCTAAAAGTCAAGAGGGGGTTAACTGTGGCATTTAACGATAAACAAGCTGCCTGCGTAGGTGTGGTGGAGTCCATCCAAGATCACCTGCCGGCGCTATACTTTGTATTCAGCCGGGGACGCACCGAAATGCTGGCCGAGGAACTGAGCCGGGAGTGGGATTTTCTACTGCCCGGGGAAAGAGATCGGGTTACCGAAGTCATCGAAAAAGCCGAAGCGCAAAATCCGGGCTTATTCGGCGGTCGGCGCAAACACCTGCGCCGCCAGCTGCTGCAGGGCATCGGGTACCACCATGCCGGGCTGTCTCCGGCCCTTAAGGAACTAGTGGAAAAATTGTACGAAGCGCGGCTGATTTTTGTCAACTTCTGCACTGAAACATTTGCCGTGGGCATCAACTTTCCCGCCGCCAGCACGGTGTTCGACGCCACCCGCAAATGGGACGGGCGCAACCACCGGATTCTGCTGAACCGGGAGTTCTTCCAGATGGCCGGCCGGGCCGGGCGACGCGGCTTCGACAAAGAAGGCCACGTTTACGTGCGCATAGACGAAAAGTATCCCGAGCAAACCGGCTTTTTTGACGAAAGCCAGGTCGAACCGGTGCGAGGCCGGCTGATTATATCGCCCAACACCGTACTCAGTCTGCTGCACTGGAAAACCGACGAGGAAATTGAACGGTTCCTGTCCCAGAACCTGGCAGTGTACCAAAACAGCCGGGAAGCCCGCAGTGTCAACGGGGAACTGGAGACGGTGGACCAGGCCATCTACTCGCTGCGCCAGGCTTTTTGCGACGAAAAAGACGGGCCCACCTGCCCCATGCTGCGGGAAAAACTGAAAAAAGAGTTGAAACGGCTGCGCAACCGGCGCAACCGCAAAAAAGCCGACCCGCAGGGCCGCATCGCCCAAATTAAATCCATCCTGGCCCGGCCCGGTAAAGGTTGCCAGCACGAGGCTTGTCGGGACGCTCACGACGAAATCACCGCGCTGGTGGAACGCAAAAAAGAACTGGTTCGGCGCAACCGCTACCTCAAACAACACGAGGCCGACTATCATCGTGATTTTGACCAGATGTGCGCGCTGCTGGAAAAACTGGGCTTTATCCAAGGCAAAACCCTGCTGCCCCGAGGCCTGTTCGCGCTGAACATCCACGTGCAAGAAATCCTGGTCACCGAGCTGGTCTTTTCCGGCATCCTGCGCGACGGTCCGCCCGCCGAGGCCGCATCCATCCTGGCGGGTATCGACTACCAGCCCGGCCGGGACGAAGTAGTGCTGGGTGGGGAATACCCCATGGACCAGGTCACTGAACTGCGCACCCAGCTCATGAATTACGGAGTGCCCGAGCACCTATGCTCGTGGACCCCGCTGCCCGGTCCGCTGGCCGAAGCCTGGTACAAAGGCGCCACCTTCGAGGAACTGCAGAAAATGTGCAATCTACAAGAGGGCGACATCTTCTCCAGCATCCGCCGCGAAATTGACATCCTGCGGCAAATTGAACGCGCCGCCGGCGAAGACCGCGAACTTCGCCAGGCCATGAACGACATCCGCACCACCATAGATCGCGACGAAATGGCCGTGCTCATCTAACCCCGATGCCAGTTGTGTCAAGGGGACGGTTCCTTTGACACACTTTCGCCGTGAAAATGTGTCAAAGGAACCGTCCCCTTGACACACTTTAGCTGACTAAGGAGTGATGATCTTTTGTCAGGGACAGAAATGTTGGAGCGGGTTAAAAATTGCTTACTTGAGGCCGGCGCGTTCCGGGCTGTGGTTATTGATACCGCAATTATCGACATGCTAGACGTTCTCGGCTGCGGCGACTGCCCGGAACTGGAGCATAACATCAGCCGTCAACCCACCATCCCGCCGCTTGAGGTACTCCGTCGCGAGCTGGAAACTTACCGGCAGGCAGTTATTTTCCAGGTGCGGCTGCCGCTAGACCCCGACAACCGTGACGATATCTTCCGGGGAGCCAACCAGGTGCACAGCATGGTGCTGACTGTCGAGCAATTCTGCCGGGAACACAGTACCGAGGTGCGCGGGATTATCGCCACCTGCTGCCGGCTGTGCCGTCCCTGCGCCGGCGTGGGCAATCCCTGCCGCTATCCCGACCGGGTTCGCTCCGGTTTGGGAGCCTTAGGCATCAACGTGGTCGAGACCTGCTCCCGGGTGGGCTGGTCGCTGGAATTCCCGGTACAGGACCACGTGGACTGGACCGGCCTGGTGCTGGTGCGTGGCGGAGGCGGGACCTGACCTGACCTTCCTGACCCGTTGGTTTAAAGGGAAAAAAGGTGGCAATCGGCGTTGACATCTGGTCAGCGCCTTTAATATTGGGGTAGATTGTGAAATGAAAAAACAAACGTACGGAGGCGATCCGGTGGTATCCGGATGGAGCGGTAAAGTGTGTCAAGGGGACGGTTCCTTTGACACAGAAGGATGAAAATCCGCTTGAATTGTCATTCCGAACGAAGTGAGGAATCTAGATCCTTCGCTACGCTCAGGATGACAACATCGACTAAAAGCCCACGATGACACCTTTCCGGGTAGACTTTATGCCGCTTTCGCGGCACTACTAGAAGGATGAAAATCTGCTTGGATTGTCATTCCGAACGAAGTGAGGAATCTAGATCCTTCGCTAACGCTCAGGATGACAACCTAATAAAGTGTGTCAATGTGTGTCAAAGGAACCGTCCCCTTGACACAGTCCCCTTGACACACTTGACACACAAAATCTTTTGCAACATAGAGGGTATAATAACACATAATACCCCAGGTTTCCACAAACAGCCTGGCGGAAGGGAGTGCTGCTATTGCATATTACCGAGATCACCAAACTGCTGCGGGGCGTTAAGGGTCCTCCCCGCATGGTTTTTGACCGCCTATTTGACATAACTGAATACACCGGAGAACTAGTGCTGCCCGAAGGGATCATCAATTGGGCCAGGACTAAATTCGGCGACCTGTCCGGGGTAAGGAAACAGCAAATCATTAAAATCACCAACCGGGTCACCCTGGAAGGCACCCTATTCAATGCTCTGCGCGCGCTGCGGCCCCTGCCCGGCGGCGATCCGGCCGGGTTGGACCGGGTAATCGAAGAGCATCAAAGCGGCTGCGCATTTTGCAAACCCGATGAAAAAACCCCCGCCGATGCTTTCGGACGGCTGGTCGGCGCAAATGCAATAACCGCCTCCAACGTGGCCAAATACGACCGCTGGCACAGCCTAATCATCCCGAACGAACATCACCCGCTGCGGTTTGAGCCGGAACAAGTGGCGGATTACTTTAGCTTGGCCGAAAAATGGTTTGAGGTGGTGCTGGAACAGCATGCCGTCGGCCAGACTCAAAAACAGCCCCGTTACCCCTTTTTAATGTGGAACTGCCTTTGGCCCGCGGGCTCCTCGGTAGTGCACGGCCACCTGCAGGTCACCGTCACTCCGGGCATGCATTACCCCAAGGTGGAACGTTTGCGCCGGGACGCCGCGGCTTACCGCCAACAGCACGGCGAAAATTATTTCGAAGATTTGTTTCTGGCCCACCGGGTGGCCGGTCTGGCCTTAAAGGAAGGCGACGCCAGGATTTTTGTTTCCCTGACGCCAATTAAAGAAAAAGAAATCTGGGTGCTGCTGCCCGGCAAATCCGGCCTGGAACATCTGGCCGAGCTGGGCCTATGGGTGGGCCGGGTATTAACCTCTCTGCGGGCAAACGGTACCAGTAGCTTCAACGTAGCCGTATACATACCCCCGCCGGGTCCGGTGCCCGAAGATTGGGACGGCTTCCCGCTCATTGCCCGGGTGGTGGACCGGGGCGACGCCGCCGGGCGCACCGCCGACATGGGTGGCATGGAACTGTACGCCGCCTCGGTAGTATCCACCGATCCCTTCCAGGTAATCCACCAGCTGCGCATGCAAGTCGGGGACGCTTCTTGACTTGCATGCCAGGGATTTGTGGAATTATTTGTTAGATTACTGCTCCTCATCGGCGTTCAGAGCTGCAAGCGGGTCGATGTCTTTACCCGGGGCGGTCCTAAGGCTCTCAAGACCGGGGCCGGCTTTGGTATCAACCTTCGGTATTACATCATCGACCAAATGAGTAGGAATATTTAATGATTCCGAGATCATCTTTTGACTTGGATCAACGTTGTTATTATTAGCTGCTATCAGCTCGTCCGACTGTAATTCGGGATCGGGTGCGTATACCGCTGATTTAAGCTGAACATCTGCGTCCCGGCCGGCCAAACCCTGGGCCGGCTCTATCGGCACTTGATGCTCAGCCCGCAGTCGGTCCAAATCTTGTTCTACAGCGGACCGGTCATGATTCTTTTTAGGCAAATTGTACACCTCCATAGTTTAATCCATAGGATTATTAATGGCCAAGCAGGGATGAGTTATGCATTAAAATATTATGCACAAAAAAAAGAGCACCAATTGGTGCTCTTTAGAGGAAGGGGGAGAATATGGGTTAGCTAGTTCAGAGGGAACCAGCTAGTTGTTAGTGATATAGCTCATTAGTTTCTCCAAGAAGGCTTTCGGTATCCCGGCTTTCACTGCCGAATATTTCCGCAACCTGCTGAAGTAAAGTGAGGGTATTGTCTAATTCATCGATGATGGCCTGGATATGTTTAATACTCCACTTGGGGTGGTCAATGACCGAAGCCATCTGGGCATTGCCGCTGATTAGTGCCATTGAGTCAACTAGTTTATGTAAGAGGTCCAGTTTGATAAGGTCCCTAGTCATTTTAATCACCTCCTAATGATATATTAACGGTGAAATATTACCAAAGTATAACAAAGTTATTAAGAATTTGTTAGTTTTTAGTATAAGAAGGTGGAACCCGTGTTTCGTGACCGGACGCTGCTGGGCCTGAACCTGGCCGTGTTTCTAATTATACTGGGGGTGGGCATGATCGTTTTTCGGCCCGGCCCTGGTAGGAAAACTGGGGCAGATATCCGGCCCCAGTGCGGGCTTTTATATTTTCTCGCTGCTGCTGGTACTGGAAGCATTGCTTTTGGCGGCGGGATGGCGTAAGCCGGTTTCACCCATAACCACTTGAGCTGAAAATTTGCGTGACTCCGCCCCGGGCTGGCCGGTTGTTTTTCGGCCGGGCCCGGGGTTTTACATTTTGTCGGTTTGGTTAAAAATTTGTAAAATTCACGATTGAAAATTGCTAAATGATATGCTAGCATATAATTAGTTAAAAAAAACAGAACACCGTTCTGCTGTGAGGAACAAAATATGAGTGGACAAACGAACACAATCAAGGCTATTGATCGGGTCATTGACATCCTCGAATGTTTTACCCCGGAAAATCCGAAACTGGGCATATCGGAAATCAGCCGTCTCACCGGTATGTATAAGAGCACGGTTTTTCGCATCATCCAGACCTTAATCGCCCGCGGAATGCTGGTGCAGGACGATGATACCAAAAAGGTCATGCTCGGATTTAAAATCTTTCAACTGGGGGCGGTGGCCGGTTCCAATATTGAGGTTAGGCAGGTAGCCCGGCCCTTTATGGAAGAGTTGGGGGACCGTACCAGGGAGACCATTAATTTGAGCATCGAGCTGATGGGCGAACGGGTATGTATCGAAAAGGTGGAAAGTAAAGAAGCGGTCAGGAACTTCGTCCAGGTCGGCATGCGGGGACCCCTTTACCTGGGGGCTACCGGGAAAGTATTGCTGGCGTTTATGCTGCCGCAACAGATTGAACAGGTGTTACATAAGTTTAGTGAACCGGATGCCAAACGACAGGAATTGCTAACCCAGCTGGAAGTAATTAGGGACCAGCACTACAGCGTTTCCCACGAGGAAAGGGTAGAGGGCGCGACAGCGGTATGTGCTCCGGTGAAGGATCACGATCACAAAGTGGTGGCGGTATTGACAGTATCCGGACCAACTATGCGGTTTCCCGATGATCGAGTTAATCAACTGATTGGTGAAGTTAAAGAATGCGCGCTGAAAATCTCCAAACGCCTGGGTTATACCGGGGAGTTTTAGGGGATTCGGAAGTCGGAAATTAAAAAGCATTCAAAAGATTAGGTAATTGGTGGAAAGGGTTAGAAAAGAGATGGAACAACAGAGGTTATGGGTAGTTGCCGAGAGTCAGGGAGAGGAACTTAAAGAGTCAACTTATGAGTTGCTGACGGAAGTGGCGCGGCTGGCGGCCCAGCGCGGAAACAAAGTGATGGTGCTGCTGGACACTGCCGGGGATATCGCTCTGGAAAAAATGGCCGAAGAGCTGGGCGTTTACGGCGCTGAAGCAATACTACCGTTGGCATCGGCCGGGCAAAATTCGTCCCGGCAGGTGGGCGAGGCAATCGCCGCATTGGCAAAAGAATTGCACCCGGACGCGGTTTTTATAGCCGAAACTATTTGGGGACACGAAGTGGCTTCCTGGACCGCAGCCGGGCTCGGAACAGCATTGCTGGCTGACTGTGTTGAACTGGGCCTTGGTGTAAACCAAGAGTTAACCATGTCCCGTCATGTGTATGGCGACACCGTGGCTATAAAGTTTGCCGCTGCCGGTGAGCAAACCCTGGTGGTTACGGTGCAGTCCGGGCTGTTTAACGTAAAAAAATCTTTTCCCGGTCAAAAGGCCCGACTGCTGGAACGACATCCGGCCCGGGCCGGCGTTTGTGAATCGGTAAAGGTGCTGGAGTTTATCAAAGCCGATCCCAAAACCGTTGATATTATTGATGCCGAAAGGCTGGTGGTGGGCGGCAAGGGTATGGGCACTGCCGAAAACTACGCCCTGATTCGCGAGACCGCCGAAGTATTAAGCGCGGCGGTAGGAGGGACAAGAGTCGCCCGGGACAACGGTTGGGTATCACTGGTGCGCCAGATTGGCCAGACCGGCAAAACCGTGGCACCCGAACTGCTTATTTCCTGCGGAGTGTCAGGAGCCATACAGCACACCATGGGCTTGAAAGAAACCAAGTGCCTGGTGGCCATCAATACCGACAAGCACGCGCCCATACACAAGCTGGCCGATTTGAGCATTGTTGAGGACGCGCCAAAAGTTTTGGCGGAGTTTATAGCCAAAATGAAGACCACTGCGGAAAGAAGGCAATCGGTATGAGGGTTGTTGTGCTTGTAAAAATGACCAAGGTAATCCGGGGGAATCCGTACCGAACGGACAACCTGGAGGCGCTTTTAAATGAAAAAAATCTGGCCCTGGCGGTCAACAGTTATGACCTGGCCGCCCTGGAAGAAGCGCAGCAGCTCAAAGAGCTATACGGGGACGTACATATTACCGCCGTTACCGCCGGACCCGAATCCGCGGTAAAAGCCCTGCGAGTGGCCCGCGGCATGGGTGCAGATGAGTTAATCTGGTTGGACAGGCCGGCCTTTGCGGGCGGCCAGGAAATGGAATTGGCCCGGCTGCTGGCCCAAGAAGTGTCCGGGCGTGGATTTGACCTGGTGTTATGCGGGTTAAAATCCGACGATGTCGGCACCGGTATGGTCGGCGTGGCCTTGGCCGGGCTGCTGGGCGTTCCGGCGGTAACCCGCTCGGTCAATATCGGACTACAAGTCGGCCGCGGCTCGCTAAGGGTGGAAAGGCATGTTGGCAAGGGCAATCGGGAAGTCGTGCAGTGCCCGTTGCCCGCCGTGGTTACCGTGGAACGGTCACGGCAAGCGCCGCGCTATCCCGGGGTGGCCCGTTACCTAACAGCCGGTAAAAAGATTGTTCGAAAAGATGGCACAGCAGGGTTGCAGCCAGTGACGGCGCCCGTTATCCCCCTGGAAACGAAAAAAGCCCAGCCGAGGCCCAAAAAAATCTTCATCCCGGACGAAAATCTGTCCGGCGCCGACCGGATGAAGATGATTATGAGTGGCGGCATGGCCAGAAAGAAAAAGAAAAAAGCCCAAACCCAGGTTTCCGGCTCGGAACAACTCTACAATTTTCTACTTAAACACGGGTTTATTGAAAGACTTTAGGAGTCAGGAGTCAGTAGTCAGTAGTCAGGAGTTAAGAGTTAGGATTTAGGAGTCGGGAGTTATTAATTAGGCCTGGTTCTGTTATAAAAAAACTGGCAATTTTTCTAGGGCATTTTTAAATTCTGACTCCTGACTCCTGACTACTGACTCCTGAATTTTTAAACTTGAATGGAGGTCTTGCTGCATGTTCCCGCGATTATTTACCCCACTGAAAATGAAAGACTTCACCATCCCCAATCGGATCATGGCCACCGGTCACCTGACCCACTTTGCCTCTTTAGACGGTCAGGTCACCCAGCGTCTGATTGATTACCACGAAGCCCGGGCCAAAGGCGGTCTCGGCCTGGTTGTCACCGAGTCCATGGCGGTGCATCCCAGCACCGCGCAATCCCAATACGTGGTGCATCTTTACGACGACAAAGTGCTGCCCGGGCTGACCGAACTGGTCAGCACCATCAAAAAATACGGCACTGTGGTGGTCTGTCAGCTGCACCACATGGGCCGGGAAATGATCTCAGTGGACACCATGCGCCCCATCGTTGCTCCGTCGGCCATCATGGACCCGATGAAGCGCGAAGTGCCACACGAATTGTCAACGGCGGAAGTCAAGGAAATGGTCGGCTATTACATCGCGGCAGCCGAACGCGCCGTCAAGGCGGGTTACGACGGGCTGGAAGTGCACTGCGCCCACGGTTACCTGCTCCAGCAATTCCTGTCACCGCTCAGCAACCAGAGAACCGATGAGTACGGCGGTTCCTTTGAAAACCGTCTCCGCATTGTCCGCGAAATCATAGCGGGTTGTAAAAAAGTAGCCCCGGGCAAGATTATCGGCATCCGGATTGACGGCGACGAGTTTGCCGACGGCGGCCTGACCATGGAAGACGTGCAGCAAATAGTTGTGGCCCTTGACGCCGACGGCCTGGACTACATCGGGCTTAGCGCGGGGCATGCCCTGAACTACCCGCCCATTTTCCCGAATATGGATTTCCCGCTGGGCTGTTTTACCTACCTGGCCTCCAATATCAAACGGCTCGTAAACACTCCGGTATACACATCGCACCGGATCAACGACCCGGCCCTGGCCGAAAAAATCCTGGAAGACGGCCATGCTGACCTTATCGCCATGACCCGGGCTACTATTGCCGACCCGGAACTGCCGCTGAAAGCGAAAGAGGAACGGATTGACGATATCAGACCTTGCGTAGCCTGTCTGCAGCGCTGCTTCGGTCGTCTGCGCCTGCGGGCCCCCATTTCCTGTCTGGGCAACCCGGCAGTGGGTAAAGAACGTGAATTTGCCATCACTGCCGCGCCCAACCCCAAGAAAGTAGCGGTTGTGGGCGGCGGTCCCGGCGGTATGGAAGCCGCCCGGGTGTTAAGCCAGCGGGGCCATACTGTGGTGCTGTATGAAAAAGAGCAGGAACTGGGCGGCATGTTGAAACTGGGTTCATCGGTACCCAACCGGGAAGAACTGTTTAACATATCCCGCTGGCAAATTATTCAGCTCGAGCAGAGCAACGTGGCAATCAAAACCGGACACGAAGCAACCCTGGAGGATTTAAAAGCCGGGAACTACGATGCGGTGGTATTCGCCACCGGTGCGGAATACGACGAGCCATCGGTAGTATTTACAGCCGACCTGCCCCACATTAACCTGCGGCAGGCCCTGGACTTGGAAGACGATCAGGTGGAGGACAAAAACATCCTGGTTATCGACCGGGATTTCCATAACAAGGCCCTGGGCATAGCCGAACAGCTAGCCGAACGGGAAGCCGCCGGCGTGGTGATTCTGTCCTCCGAAGCCGACGTAGCGGTGGACCTGGAATCGATTAACAAGATGATGGCCAACGAGCGGCTGACCGAGCTGGATGTAAAGTGGCTCTCTAAAACCCGGGTGGAAGGCGTGGACGGCAAGGACTTCACAGTGTCTCACGAAGGCTGGGAAGTGGTGCTGCCGGATATCGACCTGGTGGTAGTGGTGGATAAACCCAAAGTTAACACTACTCTGGCCAAACAGGTGGAGCAGGAGCTGCCCCAGTTGAAAACTTACCTGGTGGGCAATTGCGCCTCGCCGCGCCTCACCCCCGACGCTATTCATGACGGCTACCGGATCGCACTAGAAGTTTAAGTAAAAAGGGGGTCAGGCCTTAACTAATTAAATAAGTACCTGTACTTATTTAATTAGTTAAGGCCTGACCCCCGGACAAAATTGGAGAATAGGTGACTTAAAATGGGAATGACGATTGCAGAAAAAATACTGGCCCGGGCCTCGGGCTTGCAAGAAGTCAAACCGGGCCAGTTTGTGACAGCCAAGGTGGATACAATAATCGGCCACGATATTTCCCTGGCCGCCTTTCGCGAACTGGAGCGCATGACCGCCGACAAAGTGTTTGACCCGGAGCGGATCGCCATCACCTGCGACCACTTTGTGCCAAGCCCGACGGTAAACGCGGCCAATCAAATTAAAGAATTAGGCGAATATATCAACAGGTATCAAATTAAAAACTATTTTGAAGTAGGACGGGGCGGCATCTGCCATGCCCTGTTCCCGGAAAAAGGCTTAATCCGGCCCGGTGATGTGGTGGTGGGCAGCGACTCGCATACCTGCACCTATGGCGCGTTGGGCGCGCTGGCTTTGGGCATGGGCAGCACCGATATCGCGGCCGCCATGGCCCTGGGTGAGGTCTGGCTAAAAGTGCCGGAAACGATGCGCATTCAATTAACCGGGGAACGAGGTCCTCATACCTCCGGCAAGGACCTGATACTTTACATCCTGGGTAAAACCGGCACCAACGGCGCACTGTATAAGGCCCTGGAAATTACGGGCGACGCCGTTGGCGGATTACATATGGATGAGCGTTTTACCATCTGCAACATGGCCGTTGAGGGCGGCAGTAAAACCGCGGTAATTGTACCCGATGACGCAACCCGGGAGTATCTGGCGGGCCGGGTTCCTCCCGACGCGCAAATGCGGTTTTACAAAAGCGATCCCGATGCTGCTTACTGTGCCGACTATGTGGTGGATTGCAGCGAAATCGAACCCATGGTGGCCTGCCCGCATTCGCCGGCCAACGTGCGCCCCGCTGCCCAATTGAGCGGGGTAACCATCGACCAGGCCGTGCTGGGTTCGTGCACCAACGGCCGGTTGACCGATTTGCGCGCGGCGGCGCGCATCCTAAAAGGCCGGACGGTAAAACCGGGGGTACGCATGATCATTGTGCCGGCCAGCCAGGAAATTTACCTGGACGCCATGCGGGAAGGTTTGCTGGAAACCTTTGTCCGCGCCGGTGCCCTAATCAGCCCGCCCACCTGCGGCCCCTGCTTTGGCGGTCACATGGGTTTGTTAGCCGATTCGGAAGTGGCCATTTCCTCAACCAATCGTAATTTTACCGGTCGGATGGGGGCCGCCAACAGCCAGATTTACCTGGCGTCACCCGCCACCGTGGCGGCATCGGCGATAACAGGCCGTATTTGTGACCCCCGGGAGGTGATGACATCGTGACAGGTGGCCGAGTTTGGAAATTTGGCAGCGATGTTGATACCGATGTGATCATTCCGGGCCGGTTCCTGGCTGACTGGAATAAAGAACCCGAGAAAATGGGCCAATATTGCTTTTATGGTATTGACCCCCAGTTTAATACCAAGGTGCAAACCGGGGACATTATTGTGGCCGGGGACAACTTCGGCTGCGGCAGTTCCCGGCAGGCTGCGCCGGTGGCCATTAAATCAGCCGGCATACGTTATTTAATCGCCTCTTCCTTTGCCCGGATTTTTTACCGTAACGCCATTAACATCGGGCTGCCGGTACTGGAATGTCCCGTCCTGGTGGAAGAAGTCAATGAAGGGGAACGCCTAGCGGTGGAGCTGGACAAAGGGGAAATCACCAACCTGGATACCGGTAAAGTTTACCGTTTTGAGCCGCTGAACGAAATGGTGCAGCAGATATTGGACTCGGGCGGCCTGGCCCTTTACGTGCAAAAGAGACTAAAAAGCGTACTAAATAGTTCATTCTGAAAAACAAGCTTTCGAAGGGGTTTGGTGTTATTGGAAGATTGCGTAGGAGCCTAATTCAAAGAGCGAGAGAGCTTGAGGAAAACGCTGGTGCTAGACTTTCGCGCCCGTAGGGCGCGAGTTCTCCAGCGCCCGAAAAGCGAATGAGCTCATTCAAGTATAAGGGCGAGTAGCAATCTGGAGATAACACCAAACCCCTAACCACTATGACAAAGGCGTTTGAAAGAAGGTTGGACTTACAACAATGAAACCGACGCAGAAATTACGCCAGCTATTTAATGAACAAGGAATTATTGTCGCCCCCGGGGCGGCCGACGCCCTGGTGGCCAAAATTATTGAGCAGGCCGGTTTCCCGGCCCTGTACATGTCGGGTGCCGGAGTTTCCTACCTGACCCTGGGCAAGCCCGATGTAGGGCTAATTACCATGACCGAGATGATCCAAAAAGCAGCCTATCTGGCCGAGGCGGTTTCCATTCCCATCATCGCCGATGCCGATACCGGTTACGGCGGCGTGCTTAATGTAGCGCGCACGGTAGCCGAATTTGAACGAGCCGGAGTGGCGGGAATTCAAATTGAAGATCAGGTGATGCCCAAAAAATGCGGCCACCTGCGGGACAAACAGATTGTTTCCCGGGAAGATGCCACGGCCAGAGTCAAGGCCGCCCTGGACGCGCGCCGGGACCCGGACTTCATGATAATCGCCCGGACAGACGCGCGAGCCGTACTAGGTATGGAAGAGGCCCTGGAGCGGGGCCGGGCATTTGCCGAAGCCGGCGCGGACGTAATTTTCGTAGAGGCACCTCAGTCGGTGGAAGAAATGCGTGCCATTACGGCGGCATTTGCTAAACCGACCCTGGCCAACATGGTTGAAGGCGGCAAAACACCGCTGCATTCTGCTCAGGAACTGGAAGCTATCGGTTACAAAATCGTAATCTTCCCCAACTCATCAACTAGAATGATGGCCAAAGCGGTGACCAAACTAATGACGGAATTGAAGCAAACCGGCTCCACAAACGGGTGCCTGGGAGAAATGATGAACTTTCTTGAACTGAACCAGCTGTTGGGACTCCAGGAGATTGAACAGCTGGACAAACATTATGAGTAAAACGCCGGTCATCAGCAACCCGGGTTTACTGGCCCAATTTTTTGCCTTGATTGCTGTTTGCACCATGGTGAATTTTTCGTACTCCTTTACGAACCCTTTTTTGCATTTGCATTTTAGTCTGGATAAACAGCAGCTGGGATTTCTGGCGGCGGCCACATCGAGCGGCAACCTGATTTTTTCGCTGCTATCCGGTATCTGGACGGACAGAGCACCATTTCATCAAGCCTTAATTGCCGGTACGGGGTTAATCGGCGGGGCTGCGCTATTGTTTACCGTGGCCGGCAGTTACTACACCTTATTAATCTTGGCCGGTGCCATCGGGGTGGGCTACAGCATTATTTTACCCCTGACCAACAAGCGAGTGGCCCACCTTTTTCCGGTCGGACGACAGGCTTTCGCCATCGGCCTTAAACAATCCGGCGGCCCCCGGGCAATGGCCGTCGGGCGGGCCACGCGGCCGCTGCTGGCGGTTAACCGGGGCTGGCAGTCAATGTACGTGGTCATGGCCTTGGCGGTTGGGGCGGTGGCACTGTGGTGGGCATACTGAACCGAGGTGTTTTAAAGGGCAAACGGGTTTCTACAG